>NZ_JBEXOV010000152.1:0-11823 GCF_040611715.1 Streptomyces sp. NPDC006544
CCCGCAAACGAGCCGAACACCACAACTGGCCGCCACCCGCACCAGCCACCATCAGCATCGCCCGGCAGCACCCGACCTAAATCACCAGCATTGGGGCTAAGCGGGGGCGGTCGCTCCGGCCGCCCCCGCCTCCGCGTCCGCCCCCGGAGCCTTCCGCTGCCGCACGACCACCGGGTTCGTCTCCGGCAGGAGGGCGAAGCAGGCCAGTGAGACCAGGGCGATCGCCGTCAGGTACACCGCCACGGCCCACGGCGGGCCGGAGCCGTCCGCCAGGGCCGTCGCCACGATCGGGGTCAGGGCGCCGCCGAGCACCCCGCCGAGGTTGTAGCCGACCGCGGCGCCCGTGCAGCGGATCCGCGGGGCGTAGAGCTCGGGCAGGTACGCGCCCACCACCGCGAACATCGTGACCATGCCGAGCAGGGCGCCGAGCAGGCCCAGCGTCATCAGCAGCGGCTCCGCCGTGCGCAGCAGGGCCACGAACGGGAACATCCACAGCGCGGACGCGGCGCAGCCCGCCAGGCACAGAGGGCGCCGGCCGTAGCGGTCGCCGAGCACCGCGACCGCCGGGGTCGCCAGGCCCTTGACCGCGACGGCGGCCATGACACAGGCCAGCATCACCGAGCGGTGCACCCCGAGGTGCTCGGTGGCGTACGCGAGGGACCAGGTGGTGGCCGCGTAGAAGACCGCGTACCCGGTGGCCAACGCCCCGCCGGTCAGCAGGAGCAGCCGCCAGTGGCCCCGTACGACCTCGGTCAGCGGGGCGTCGGCCCGACGGCCGGTCTCGGCCAGGGCGCGGAACTGCGGGGTCTCCTCCACCGAGCGGCGCAGCCAGAGCCCGGCCAGCGCCAGGAGCCCCGCGGCCCAGAACGGCACCCGCCAGCCCCAGGCGGCGAACTGCCCGTCGCCCAGCGTGCTCGACAGGGCCAGCATCAGGCCGTTGGCCAGCAGGAACCCGGCCGCCGGACCCATCTGCGGGAAGCTCGACCACAGTCCGCGCCGTTCCTCCGGGGCGTGCTCGGCGGTCAGCAGTACCGCGCCGCCCCACTCGCCGCCCAGGCCGAGGCCCTGCAGGAAGCGCAGCAGGACCAGCAGGACGGGTGCGGCCGCGCCGATGGAGGCGTACGAGGGCACGCAGCCCACCGCCACCGTGGCCACACCGGTCAGGAGCAGGGAGCCCAGCAGCACCGGGCGGCGGCCGTGGCGGTCGCCGATGTGGCCGAAGAGGACGGAGCCGAGGGGGCGGGCCAGGAAGCCGATGCCGAAGGTGCCGAAGGCGGCGAGGGACCCGGCGAGCGGGGAGAAGGAAGGGAAGAACAGCGGGCCGAGCACCAGGGCGGCGGCGGTGCCGTAGACGAAGAAGTCGTAGAACTCGATGGCGGTGCCGGCGAGGGAGGCCGAGGCGAGCCGGAGCATCGAGGGCCGTGCGGGGGCGCCGGCCCGTACGGGGACAGGGGCCGGGGTGCGGGCCGGGCCCGCGGTGGGGGAGGGGTCTTGTCGCATGGTGCAGCAACTACCCCGCCCCGCACCGTCAGGACAGGCGTTCGGCGATCATCGACCGGAAGGGAGTGCGGCCCGGCGCGAGGTTGACGAAAGCCCCCGCGCGGGCCGTCGAGGGCCCCGCTACCAGCCGCGCTCGCGCCACTCGGCCAGGTGCGGGCGCTCCGCGCCGAGCGTGGTGTCGTCGCCGTGGCCCGGGTAGACCCAGGTCTCGTCCGGCAGCACCGCGAAGAGCTTGTGCTCCACGTCGTCGAGGAGCTGCCCGAAGGCCTCCGCGTCGCCGTGCGTGTTGCCGACGCCGCCCGGGAAGAGGCAGTCGCCCGTGAACACGTGCGGGTGGCCGTGCGGGTCGTCGTAGACCAGGGCGATCGAGCCCGGGGTGTGGCCGACCAGGTGGCGGGCGGTCAGCGTGACCCGTCCGACCGTGATCGTGTCCCCGTCCGCGACGAGTACGTCGGTCGGGACCGGGATGCCCTCCGCGTCGTGGGCGCCCGCGTAGGTCCGCGCGCCGGTGGCCGCGACCACGGCCTGGAGCGCGCCCCAGTGGTCGCCGTGCTGGTGGGTGGTGACCACCGAGGCGATGCCGCCGTCGCCGATCAGGCTGAGCAGGGTCTCCGGCTCGGCGGCCGCGTCGATCAGCAGCTGCTCGTCGGTGGCCCGGCAGCGCAGCAGGTAGGCGTTGTTGTTCATGCCTCCCACCGCGACCTTGGAAATCATCAGGTCCGAGAGTTCGTGCACGTCGGCCGGACCGCCGACCTTGACCGCTCCGCTGTACGTCATGCAGGCAATCCTAGAGCGGGGGGAGGCCGGGCAGGGCGTCGCCCGCCAGCACGGCGAGGTGGGCGCCCCGGGAACCGCGTCCGGCCAGCCAGCCGAGCAGCTCGTCCGCGGGGCCTTCGAGGACCACCGGGGTGCCCTCCGTGCCGCCGGTGTGCCAGAACTTCCCGGGTGTGGTCCGCAGTGTCACCGGCGGTACCTCCGGACGGCCCGACCAGCGGTCGGCGAGAAAGGCGATCTCCCGCTCGGTGAAGTCCTCGGAGAGGTCCGCGAGCTCGTAGCCGATGTTCAGGTCGACGTGGTGCAGCTCGACCTCGATCAGGCGCCGGAAGGGGACGCGGGCGGCGACGTCGGTGACGCCGTTGCGCAGCTCCACGACGCGCGTCCAGTCCTGCGGGCGCCCGGCCACGGCCTCCCAGCGGGCCGCGGAATTCCGGACGTCCTCCAGCTGTTCCACCAGGGGCCGGCCGAAGTCGCGCGCGATGTCGGCGTCGCGGGCGTCGCCGCTCTCGTACATCGGGCGGCCCTCGAAGACGTTGACCAGGGCGTCGGCGTTGCGGGCGAGGTGGGCCAGGATGTGGCCCCGTGTCCAGCCGGGGAGATGTGACTCTTCGGCCAGGGCGGCGTTGTCCAGCTTCGCGGCCGCGGTCAGCAGCCGGTCGGTGGCTTCACGTACAGATCGCAGGTCGTGCACATGATCAATCATGCGGCCGAGCCTAGTGGTTCACGGGGGTCCGCCACACGATCGGGTGAAGCGGTCGGCGGAGTGCCTAAAATCGAATGCACGTGCTATACGCTCGGAGTCCAGTCTCCAAGTCCACGGCAGAGGCGCCCCCCAATACCCTGGGACGGGGGCCCGTGCCCCCCGCTCTCTCAAGAAAGGTGCGGACCGGCGTGACCGACCGTCTCATCGTTCGTGGCGCTCGCGAGCACAACCTCAAGAACGTCTCGCTCGACCTGCCCCGCGACTCCCTCATCGTCTTCACCGGACTCTCCGGTTCGGGCAAGTCCTCCCTGGCCTTCGACACGATCTTCGCCGAAGGCCAGCGCCGCTACGTCGAGTCGCTCTCGTCGTACGCCCGCCAGTTCCTCGGGCAGATGGACAAGCCCGACGTCGACTTCATCGAGGGCCTCTCCCCGGCCGTCTCCATCGACCAGAAGTCCACCTCGCGCAACCCGCGCTCCACCGTGGGCACCATCACCGAGGTCTACGACTACCTCCGCCTGCTCTTCGCGCGCATCGGCAAACCCCACTGCCCCGAGTGCCGCCGGCCGATCTCGCGGCAGTCGCCGCAGGCGATCGTCGACAAGGTGCTCGCGCTGCCCGAGGGCAGCCGCTTCCAGGTGCTGTCGCCGCTGGTGCGCGAGCGCAAGGGCGAGTTCGTCGACCTCTTCTCCGACCTCCAGACCAAGGGCTACAGCCGGGCGCGGGTGGACGGGGAGACGATCCAGCTCTCCGAGCCGCCCACGCTGAAGAAGCAGGAGAAGCACACCATCGAGGTGGTCATCGACCGCCTCACCGTCAAGGACGGCGCCAAGCGCCGGCTGACCGACTCCGTCGAGACGGCCCTCGGGCTGTCGGGCGGCATGGTGATCCTGGACTTCGTCGACCTCGCCGAGGACGACCCCGAGCGCGAGCGGATGTACTCCGAGCACCTCTACTGCCCGTACGACGACCTGTCCTTCGAGGAGCTGGAGCCGCGCTCCTTCTCCTTCAACTCGCCCTTCGGCGCCTGCCCCGAGTGCACCGGCATCGGTACGCGCATGGAGGTGGACCCGGAGCTGATCGTCCCGGACGAGGACAAGTCCCTGGACGAGGGCGCGGTCTCGCCGTGGTCGCTCGGTCACACCAAGGACTACTTCCAGCGGCTGATCGGCGCGCTCGCCGCGGAGCTGGGCTTCCGCACCGACATCGCGTGGGCCGGACTGCCGCTGCGGGCGAAGAAGGCCCTGCTGTACGGCCACAAGACGCAGATCGAGGTCCGCTACCGCAACCGCTACGGGCGCGAGCGGGCCTACACCACCGCCTTCGAGGGCGCGGTCCCGTTCGTCAAGCGGCGGCACTCGGAGTCCGAGAGCGACGCCAGCCGCGAGCGCTTCGAGGGCTACATGCGCGAGGTGCCCTGCCCCACCTGTCAGGGCACCCGGCTCAAGCCGATCGTGCTGGCCGTGACGGTGATGGACCGCTCCATCGCCGAGGTCGCGGCGATGTCGATCAGCGAGTGCGCGGACTTCCTCGGGCGGCTGAAGCTCGACGCCCGCGACAAGAAGATCGCCGAGCGGGTCCTCAAGGAGGTCAACGAGCGGCTGCGCTTCCTCGTCGACGTGGGCCTCGACTACCTCTCGCTCAACCGTGCCGCCGGGACCCTGTCGGGCGGTGAGGCCCAGCGCATCCGGCTGGCCACGCAGATCGGCTCCGGCCTCGTGGGCGTGCTCTACGTCCTGGACGAGCCCTCCATCGGCCTGCACCAGCGCGACAACCACCGGCTCATCGAGACGCTCGTACGGCTGCGGGACATGGGCAACACGCTCATCGTCGTCGAGCACGACGAGGACACCATCAAGGTCGCCGACTGGGTCGTGGACATCGGCCCGGGGGCCGGCGAGCACGGCGGCAAGGTCGTGCACAGCGGCTCGCTGAAGGACCTGCTGAAGAACGGCGAGTCGATCACCGGGCAGTACCTGTCCGGCAAGCGGTCCATCCCGCTCCCGGACGTACGCCGTCCCGTGGACCCGGCGCGCAAGCTCACGGTCCACGGCGCCAAGGAGAACAACCTCCAGGACATCGACGTGTCCTTCCCGCTGGGCGTGCTCACGGCGGTGACGGGCGTTTCGGGCTCGGGCAAGTCCACGCTGGTCAACGACATCCTGTACACGCACCTGGCGCGCGAGCTCAACGGCGCGCGGTCGGTTCCGGGGCGGCACACGCGGGTGGACGGCGACGACCTCGTCGACAAGGTCGTGCACGTCGACCAGTCGCCGATCGGACGGACCCCCCGGTCCAACCCGGCGACGTACACCGGCGTCTTCGACCACGTCCGCAGGCTCTTCGCGGAGACGATGGAGGCGAAGGTGCGCGGCTACCTGCCGGGCCGCTTCTCCTTCAACGTCAAGGGCGGCCGCTGCGAGAACTGCTCGGGCGACGGCACGATCAAGATCGAGATGAACTTCCTGCCGGACGTGTACGTCCCGTGCGAGGTCTGCCACGGCGACCGGTACAACCGGGAGACGCTGGAGGTCCACTACAAGGGCAAGTCCATCGCCGAGGTCCTGAACATGCCGATCGAGGAGGCCTCGGAGTTCTTCGAGGCCGTTCCGACGATCGCCCGGCACCTGCGCACGCTGAACGAGGTCGGCCTCGGGTACGTGCGGCTCGGGCAGTCCGCGCCGACGCTCTCGGGCGGTGAGGCGCAGCGCGTGAAGCTGGCTTCGGAGCTCCAGAAGCGGTCGACCGGGCGCACGGTGTACGTCCTGGACGAGCCGACGACGGGTCTGCACTTCGAGGACATCTCGAAGCTGATCAAGGTGCTTTCGGGGCTGGTGGACAAGGGGAACTCGGTGATCGTCATCGAGCACAACCTCGACGTCGTCAAGACCGCGGACTGGGTCGTGGACATGGGCCCCGAGGGCGGTTACGGCGGCGGTCTCGTCGTCGCGGAGGGCACCCCGGAGCAGGTCGCGTCGGTGAGCACGAGCCACACCGGCAAGTTCCTGCGGGACATCCTCGGAGCGGACCGGGTCTCGGACGCGGTGGCCTCGGGTTCGGCCCGGCCGGCGAAGAAGGCCGTGTCCGCGGCGAAGAAGGCCGCCGCCACGAAGGCCGTCGCCACGAAGGCCGTGGCGAAGAAGGCCGTCGCGAAGAAGGCCGTCGCCACGAAGGCGGCTCCGGCGAAGAAGACGGCGCGGACCCCGCGCAAGGCGTAGCCCGGGGTGGCTGGCGCCCTGACCGGAAGGTTCGCCCACGGAACCTTCCGGTCGCGGCGTCGGCCGGACGCCCTGGTCAGGTGGCGATGCCGATCGCGTGGCCCGCGGCCGCCGGGTCGGAAAGGGCGGTCAGGAGGGCGTCCGCCACGTCCGCGCGGGGGATGAAGCGCCCGCCCGGCACGTTCCCGTCCACCGCCCGGCGGTAGGCGCCCGTCCGCGGCCGGTTCAGCAGCCTCGGCGGCCGGACCACCGTCCACCCCGCCCGGCTGCCGGCGATCGCCGCCTCCATGACCGCCAGGTCCGCGTACACGTCCCGGAGGACCCGCCGCAGGACGGGCAGGACGAGCACCCGCGCGATCACCCCGTCCTCCGGGGGCACCGGCCCCAGCGGGGCCGCGCTGACCGCCGACAGGCGGGTCACCCCCGCCCGGTCCATCGCCGAGACGATGGCCCGCAGGGCCGGACCCGCGACCGGGGTGAGCCGGGCCTGCTTGTTGCTGGACGCCCCCAGCGCCGAGACCACCGCGTCCCGCCCCGCCAGCACCGGGACGAGCGCGTCCTCGTCCGTCAGGTCCCGCACCACCGCCACCTGGAGCCGGTCGTGGGCCGGCACGTCCAGCCGCGCCGGATCGCGGACGACCGCCGTGACCTCGTGGTCCGCCTCGAGTGCCTGCCGGACCACCTCGCGGCCGACCCCGCCCGTGGCTCCGAACACCGTGATCTTCATCCGTGGCTCCCGAATCGAGACAGGTGGGTGAGTGTTTACTCACCTCTGCTTCCGTTAGGGTGAGTGAATGCCCACCTCCAAGTCAAGCCGGCCCACCCCCGAGCGCCTGCTGGACGCCGCCGAGACCCTGATGCGCACCAGCGGCCTGGCCAACGCCACCACCAAGGCGATCGCCCGCGAGGCCGGCTGCTCGGAGGCCGCGCTCTACAAGCACTTCACCAACAAGGAAGAGCTGTTCGTGCGCGTGCTCATGGACCGCCGGCCCAACGCCGGAGCGATGATGGCCGCGCTCACCACCGACCCGGGGGAGCAGTCGGTCGAGGAGCGGCTCGCGGTGATAGCCCGCTACGCCTCGCTCTTCTACGCCGACGCCATGCCCATGGCTGCCTCGCTCTTCGCCGACCCCGTCCTGCTCACCCGCCACCGCGAGGGCGTGCGGCAGATCGGCGCCGGACCGCACGTGGTGCTGGAGGCCCTCAGGGGTCACCTGGTCCGCGAGCTCGAACGCGGCCGGCTGCGCCCGGACGCCGACCCGCGGGCCGCCGCCGCACTGCTCCTCGGCGCCTGCTTCCAGCGGGCCTTCTTCCTGCACTTCTCCGGCCCCGACACCGTGCAGCCGGTCGAGGAGTTCGCCCCGGCCGTGGCCCGGACCGTCTGGGCCGCTATCCGCTGAGCTCGGAGGCGTACGGGGGCTCCGCGCCCGCCCGCGCACAGGTCAGCGCGGCCGCGCGGGCGGCGTACGCCAGCACCTCGGGCCAGTCCACCGGACCGGCGCCCGCGAGCCCGGCAGCGGCCGGACCGGAGCCCTCCTCCGCACCGTCCGCGAGCCGGTGCAGCAGAGCGGCGTTCACGGTGTCGCCCGCGCCGATCGTGTCGGCCACGGCGACGCGGCACGCGGCCACCGAGTGCTCCGCTCCCTCCCGCGTCCACACCGTCATTCCCGCGGCGCCGCGGGTCAGCACCACCGCCGAGGTTCCCGCGGCCAGCCAGTCGCGGACCCCGCCGCCCAGCCAGGCCGCGTCCTCCTCCGACAGCTTCAGGACCGAGACGTACGGGAGCCAGGACAGGAAGCGCCTGCGGTAGGCGGTCGGCTCCGCGATCAGTGCCGGGCGGACGTTGGGGTCGAGGAAGGTCAGCACCCCGCGCCCGTGCTCCCGCCGCAGCAGGGCCTCGTAGGCGCTCGCCCCCGGTTCCAGCACCAGGGAGCACGTGCCGAGCGCGAGGGCCCGTACGCCCCGGGGGAGGGCGGGCGGCAGGCGGAACAGCCGGTCGGCCGTGCCCTCGACGTAGAACCCGTACGAAGCCGAGCCGTCCGGGGCCAGCGAGGGCACGGCCAGGGTGGTGGGCTCCGGCCCGCGCTGGACCAGGGACAGGTCCACGCCGGCCGCCCGCAGCCCGGCGAGCAAGGAGGCGCCGAACCCGTCCTTCGAGACCCGGGAGCAGAAGGAGGCCCGCGCGCCGAGCCGGCCCAGGGCCAGCGCGGTGTTGTACGGCCCGCCGCCCGGCCGGGGCAGCAGCGCCCCCGGCGGCTCCGCGACGGGCACCAGGTCGATCAGGGCTTCTCCACCGACGACGATCACGCGGGGGAAGCTACCCCATCGGGCGCCGGTATCGTCGGTCGGGCCCAGCCGAGCCTGAATCCGGGGAGAACCGCATGTCCGCGTCGCAGTCAGCCGCCCGCCGAACCGTGCTCAAGGGCGCCGCCGCGCTCGTCGGGGCCACCGGGGCCGGCGTGACGCTCGCGGCCTGTTCCACCGGGGGCAACGGCGCCTCGGGCTCCCCCGCGGTCCCCACCGCGCCCGTGGAGCTGGGCGCCGCGGCCGACGTGCCGGTCGGCGGCGCGAAGCTGTTCCGGGAGGGGAAGGTCGTGGTCAGCTGCGCGGAAGCCGGGCAGTACAAGGCCTTCAGCGCCACGTGCACGCACGCGGGCTGCGTCCTGGACAAGATCGTCGAGGGCGAGGGCAGCTGCCCCTGCCACGGCAGCCGCTTCGACGTGACCACGGGCAAGGTGCTGCGCGGCCCGGCCACCGACCCGCTGCCGGAGGTCCCGGTGAGGGCCGAGGGCGGGAAGCTCATCGCGGGCTGACCCGCGGCCGCCCGCACGGCCGACCTGCGGCGCGGCAGGCGGACCGGCCCGCGGCGCGGCATGCGCGCCGACCCGCGGCGGGGCAGGCGGGCCGACCCCGGCCGGCCCGGGACAGGGGCTCGCTTCCCGTCGTCCCGGCGGCCGGGTACGCGGCCGGCAGGACCCGGGCTCACTCCCAGTCCCAGCCGATCCCCAGGATCCCCCGCCGCACCGCCTGTTCCACGAGGTGCACGGACCGGTGCGGTCCGCTCGGGGAGAGGTCCGAGACCTGCCCGCGCGGTGCCTGCGGCCCGCTGCGGGTGAAGCGGCGCCAGCGCACCGGCAGAGCGGCCTCGTCGAAGCGGACCTGGAGCACGTACTGCCCGCCGGTGTAGCGGAAGCCGCGCACGTACTCGGTGCTGCGGCCGGCGGTGCCGTCCTCGAAGCCGTAGCCGAAGACGTACGTGTCCCCGGCGCGCAGCCGGGCGTCGAAGAGCAGCTCGGCGACGACCACCCCGGCCTCGGGATGGCGGCGGATCCGCCCGGTCCGGCAGTTCTCGTCGGCCCGCACCCGTACCCGGGCCGGATCGCAGCCCGGGTCGCCGTGGTGGACGGCGACGTACCGGTCGACCCCGTCGCGGTGGGCCCGTACGACGTGCTGCGACTCCCGGCCCAGCAGTTCCCCGGCGGGCCCGATCCGGACCCGCTCGTGGTGTCCCACGGTGTGCACGCCGCCGTCGGCGGGCAGTTCCATGGCGGCCAGCAGCCCTTCCACGGCCGAGCCCACGCTCACCAGGGCCCGGTACGAACGCGCGTGCGGCCGCGGGGTCTCGGGCCCGGCGCCGGGCTCCGGCGCCGCCAGCAGCCGCAGCAGTGAGCCTTCGGGCAGGTCGAGGATCTGCTCCAGGGCCCGTACGGCCTTCAGGGACTCGGTGCGGCGCGGGCGGCGGGCGCCCTGCTGCCAGTAGCTGAGACTGGTCACGCCGAGTTTGATGCCGCGGGCGGCCAGCCGGTTCTGCACCCGGTGCAGGGGCAGTCCGCGCGCCGTGAGGGCCGCGCGGAGCGCGAGGTGGAAGGGCCCGGCGCGCAGGACCTCGGGCAGCTCCGGGGCGCCGGGGCGGCCGCCGTCCGGGGGCGGCGGGAGTGCCGGGGGTGCGCTGTCCGCGCTCGACCGCATGACGGCTCCTCCTGTGAACGTTCACGCGACGAGGTGCGGACGGTCCCGCGGGTGACGTCCGGGGCCCGGGTGGGTCCAGGTGGGTCCCGGTGCAGCGGGGGCGGACGTTCACACTCCGGCCCCACCGTTCACACGTCGATGTCAGGGCGTATTGAAGCCTGTTGACCTGTTCCCGACAACACCCTGATGCTCCTCCACAGCGTCCGGACGCGCTCCTCCACCCCCACTCCCCACTTCGGGAGGAACGCGATGCGCAACCGAAACCGGCGGCTTTCCCTGGCCGCCTTCCTCACCGCCATGCTCCTCGCCCTGCCCACCGGTGCCGCCACCGCTGCCGCCACCCCCACCGCCGGCAGCGGTACGGGCACCACGACCGTCACCCTCCCCGCGAGCGCCGACAGCTCCGACAGCGCCGACAGCGCAGGCAGTGCCGCCCTGGCGGCCAAGCGGCTGAACGTCACCATGCAGGCACAGCAGAAGACCAACTGGTGCTGGGCCGCCGCGGGCAACACCATCGCCACCTGGTTCGGCCGCACCTACAGCCAGAACCAGTTCTGCAACGCCGCCTTCAACCGCCAGCAGGGCTACGACTGCCCGAACAACCAGGCCAGCCTCGGCAACGTCCAGACCGCGCTGCGCTGGGCCGGCATCAACTCGGGCTCCTACGTGAACGGCTGGCTCCAGTACTCCACCGTGCAGGGCGAGATCAACGCCGACCGCCCGGTCGAGACCCGTATCCAGTGGTCCAACGGCGGCGGCCACATGCACGTCGTCTACGGCTACGACACCGCGAACAGCTGGGTGTACTGGGGCGACCCGTGGCCCTCCAGCGACCGCTACAACTGGGCCTCCCACGCCTGGTACGTGAACAACAGCACCTTCTCCTGGACCCACTCGCTCTACCGGATCGGGGCGTGACCTCATGAATCCTCGCCTCGCCGCGGCCCTGGTCGCCGCGACCGCCGCGCTCGCCCTGGCCCCCACCCAGGCGACCGCCGCTCCCGTCCCGCAGCCCCGGAGCGCCACCGCCGAGACCCTGGCCGCCGCCGAACGGGCGGCCACGGCCCCCGACACGCTCGCCACCCTGTCCCGCTTCTTCGCCCGCGAGGGCAAGGTCACGCTCACCGCCGCGCAGCCCCGCATCGAGGGCGGGGCGATCGCGGTGAACTACCTGTCGCCGGAGTTCGTCGCCGGGAAGGCGGACGCGAGCGTGGCCCGGCTGGAGTTCCTCGCCAGCAGGGCCGTCTCCTCGGACGGACAGCAGGCCGTGCTGTGGACCGCGCAGACCGAAGCGGGCTGGCAGGTGGTGAACATGGCCACCGGTGACGACGAGTTCCGCTACGCGCAGCTCGGCGCGGCGAAACTGCCGGGCGGGACGGTCTTCCGCGAGCCGCAGATCGACGCCTGGTACGTGGCCGGGGGCGGCAGGGTGCTGCCCCTGGACGAGGACGCGGTGCGGGCCGTCGGCGAGCAGGGCACCGGCCTCCCCGCCTACCGGGCACGCGTCGTGAAGGCGTACGGGGACAAGCTGCCCGGATCCGCCTACGCCCGGTCCGGGAAGGCCGGCGGCTTCACCCCCACGGAAGCCGCCGCCGGGTCCGGATCCGCCTCCGGACCGGGTTCCGTCGCGGTGACGGCGGCCGCCGGCGCCGCGGT
>NZ_JBEXOV010000153.1:0-11673 GCF_040611715.1 Streptomyces sp. NPDC006544
ACCCCAAGCCGTTCATCTGGACCAAGACAGCCGAGGAGATCCTGGACTCCCTCGCCCGCTTCTGCCGACGGATCTCTGGCGCAGGACACTAGCCGCTGCCGCCCTCGACGCCGACGGGCCGCACGGGACGCCGGCCGTACGCGCCGCACGCTGGACAGCGGCCCCGGGCGCCGGACGCCGGGGGTCCCGCGCCCGGCGCCCCGAGCCCCCCGCCCGGACGCCGGACGCGTCCGGAGCACCCTTAGAACACGGGCAGCGCCCACCTCGGCGGCGGCGGTGGCGGCGCCGGCCCGTCGGAAGCCGAGGCCTCCCGGGTCGCGGGGCGCCCGGAGGCCCCTTCCGCCGGCTCCGGGTCCACTTCCGCACCCGCCCGGCGCAGAGCGCCCGTGAACTCCAGGCAGCTGTTCCAGCGGTCCTCGGGAGACTTGGCGAGGGCCCGCCACAGGACCGCGTCCACCGCCGTCGGCAGATCCGGCCGCAGCGAGGTCACCGACGGCGCCTCGTCGTACTGGTGGGCCCACAGCAGGGCCATGTCCTCGTCGCGCTGGAACGGCGGAACGCCCGTCAAGGTCTCGTAGACCACGCATCCCAGGCCGTAGACGTCGCAGCGCCCGTCCACCGGCTTCCCGGCGATCTGCTCCGGCGCCACGTAGTCCAGGGTTCCCACGAACTGGCCGACGCTCGTGAACCCGGTCAGCGACAGCGATTTCTTCGTCAGCCCGAAGTCCGTCAGGTAGACGTGCTCCGGATGATCGCTGTCCGTCCCCTGCGCGACCAGGATGTTGCCGGGCTTCACGTCCCGGTGGACCAGGTCGTGGTCGTGCGCCGCGTCGAGGGCCGAGGCGACCTGGGCGGCGATCCGCGCCGCCGTCTCCACGGACAGCGGACCCACCCGGTCCATCAGGGCCCGCAGGTCCTCGCCGGCCACGTACCGCATGGCGATGTACAGCAGCCCGTCCGTCTCGCCCGCCTCGAAGACGGGCACGATGTGCGGGTGGTCGATGGCGGCCGCGACCTTCGACTCGTGCGCGAACCGCTGCCGGAAGGTGTCGTTGCGCGCCAGTTCGGGCGCGAGCAGTTTCAGTGCGACCATGCGGTCCAGCCGTACGTCGTGCGCGCGGTAGACGACCGCCATGCCGCCGCGTCCGATCTCGTCCTCCACGACATAGCCGGCGATGCGCCGTCCCCGCAGGTCGGAGGCGCGCCCGCGCACCGGCTCGGCGTCCGGGCCGCCTCCCGGGGCCGACCCCATCAGCCGTCCTCCGCCCCGGGCAGGTCCACGACCCTGGTGCGCTCGTACGGCGCGTCCCGTACGTCGGCCTCCTCCGCGGTGTCCGGTTCACGCCTCGGCGCCTCCGGCGTGGGCGGGGCGCCCGGTCCCGCGACGACGGCGAAGGTCATCAGGCGGCTCCCGTCCCCGTACATCCACCGTCGCGACGTCTCGTCGTAGAGCCACACGGACTCGCCGTCGACGACGACCCCGGCCCGTAGACCCCGTACGCCGCGCCGGAAGGACTCGGCATCGCTCCGCCCCTCGGCGAGGTCGGCCACCGCCCGCCGGTAGCGTTCCAGTTCCCCGGCGCAGCGCTCGAGCAGGGGCCGCGGGTCCTCCGTGCGCGTCAGCGGCCGTCCGCCGGTCGGCGGAGGCTTCGGTACGGCGACCAGCATGCGTCCGTCCACCCATGCGGACCATCCGTTCGCGCACAGGATCTCCCCCCACTCGCCGCGCTGCGACAGCAGCTGCACCGGGAGGAACTCGTCGAGCGGGACGGTGGGGCGGGACATGTCGGGGGTCTCCCACGCGGCCAGCCCCTCCTGCGGGACGATGTGGGTGGGGCGGAAGTCCACGGCTTCGCCGGGGCTGGTCATGGCGGCTACTTCCGCATGACGGTGGGCTCGTGGCGGCGGAGGATCCGGAGCACCAGCACCCCGAAGAGCACGCACAGGACGACCATCATGCCCATCTCGATGAGCCACAGGCCGGCCTCGTGATCGAACAGCGGGTCCTGGGTGATCTTGCCGGGCACGATGGCCCCCAGGTCGATGGTGTTCGACATCGCCCCCATGGCCCACCGGGCCGGGACGAACCACGCCAGCTGCTCGATGACGGGAACCCCGGTGAGTTTCAGCAGGGAGCCGCAGAAGACGACCTGGACGATGGTGAGCAGGACCAGCAGGGGCATGGTGACCTCCTCCTTGCTCACCAGGGCGGAGATCAGCAGTCCGAGCAGCATGGCGGTGACGGACAGCAGGGCGACGGCGAGAGTGATCTCGATCAGCGGGGGCAGGAAGACGCCTCTGCCGCCCGGGGCGTTGCTCTTGACGCCGGCGAGACCGACCAGGGTCAGGACCACCGCCTGGCCGACGGTGACCGTGCCGAGGACCACCACCTTCGACATCAGGTAGGCCGATCTGGAAAGGCCCACGGCGCGTTCGCGCTGGTAGATGACGCGCTCCTTGACGATTTCGCGCACCGCGTTGGCGGCGCCGGTCAGGACTCCGCCCACGCACAGGATGAACAGGGCGTTCAGCGCCGTCTCGGCCGTGAGGACGCTGCCGGCGAGCGCGCGGGCCATGGCGCCCATGACGAACGGCAGCGCCACCATGATGATCAGGAAGGTGCGGTCGGCGCCGAGGACGGCCGTGTACCGCCGGATCAGGGTGGAGAGCTGGGAGCCCCAGCTCTGGGCCTTGGGCGGCGGTTTCGGCACGACACCGCCGGCCCGTTCGGCCTCCCCGGCGAGCGGGAGCCGGCCGGCGACCTCGACGTAGCGGCGCTGCGCCGGCGAGGCCCGGTACTCCCCGGCCCAGTCGCGGTCGCGCTCGCTCTCGAAGGCCTCGAAGGCCTCGGGCCACTGCTCGTAGCCGAAGAATCCGAGTGCCTCGTCGGGCGGGCCGTAGTACGCGACGCGCCCGCCGGGCGCGAGGACCAGCAGGCGGTCGCAGACGCTGAGGTTGAGCACGCTGTGGGTGACGACGATGACCGTGCGGCCGTCGTCGGCGAGGCCCCGCAGCATGTGCATCACCGAGCGGTCCATCCCCGGGTCCAGCCCGGACGTGGGCTCGTCCAGGAAGAGCAGGGAGGGTTTGGTCAGCAGTTCCAGGGCGACGGAGACCCGCTTGCGCTGGCCGCCGGAGAGGCTGTGGATGGGCAGGTCGGCGCGCTCCTGGAGGCCGAGTTCGCCGATCACCTCGTCGACCCGGGCCTCTCGTTCGGCCTTGGCGGTGTCCTGCGGGAAGCGCAGTTCGGCGGCGTAGACGAGGGCGCGGCGGACGGTGAGCTGCGCGTGCAGGATGTCGTCCTGCGGGACGAGGCCGATGCGGCTGCGCAGTTCGGCGTAGTCGCGGTAGAGGTCGCGCCCGTCGTAGAGGACGGTGCCCTGATCGGCCGGGCGCAGGCCGGTCAGCGCCCCGAGCAGCGTGGACTTGCCGGCGCCGCTGGGGCCGACGACGGCGAGCAGGCATTTGGCGCCGACGGGCAGGGAGACGTGGTCGAGGAGGGTCTTGCGGCCGTGGTCGACGGCGACGGTGAGGTCCTGGACGTCGAGGGAGACCTCGCCGGTGTCGACGTACTCCTGGAGCTGGTCGCCGACGAGGCAGAAGGCGGAGTGTCCGATGCCGACGACGTCGCCCTCCCCGATGCTCGCGGCCCGGGTCAGGCGGGCGCCGTTGAGGTAGGTGCCGTTGTGGCTGCCCAGGTCGGCGATCTCGTACGTGCCGCTGTCGAGGGCGCGCAGTTCGGCGTGGTGGCGGGAGACGACGAGGTCGTCGATGACGAGGTCGTTGTCGGGGGCGCGGCCGATGCGGACGGCGGCGGCGCTGTCGGCCGTGGGGCGGACCGAGGCGGCGCGGCGGAAGGTGCCGGTCATGGCGGGGTGGGAGACGGGTGCGGGGCGGGCCCCGGCCGGTTCGACGAGGCGCACGCGCGGGCCGTCGTCGGAGTGGCCGAAGCGGAGTTCGCTGCCGACCCCGACGGCCCATTCCCGGACGCGGTGACCGTCGGCCCAGGTGCCGTTGGTGCTCCCCTCGTCCTCGAGCGTCCAGTGGTCGCCGTCGGGGCGCAGGACGGCGTGGTGCCAGGAGACGCGGGCGTCGTCGAGGCAGATCTCGCAGAGGGGGTCGCGGCCGAGGTGGTACGTCCGGCGGGGACTCAGTGCGGTGGAGCCCCTGTCGGTTTCCAATACGAGCTCGGGCGCGGTCGCCGCACCGTGGCGCTGAACCATGCACAGAGTTTCCCACGTTCTGAGCGACCCGGCATAACCGCAGGTCAGAGGCTGCTTATGGGTAATGACAACGGTCCCCGTTGCAGCCTTTGCCCATCGTCCGCAGGTGCGCTTCACTTCAGGGGCCGCACCCGGCAGCAGCACCGGACGATTGACGGGGGAAGCCATGAGCGCGCACGACCACGCGCCGCACGACCACGACGGACAGGCCCACGGCGCGCACGCCGAGGGGCACGCCGACGGCCACGGGCACGGGCCGGGTGGTCACAGCCACGGGGTCGCCGCCGACGCCGACCGCCGCTGGCTCGGCATCTCCCTCGGACTGATCGTCGGCTTCATGGCCGTCGAGGTGGTCATCGGCGTCGTGGCCCACTCCCTGGCCCTGATCTCGGACGCCGCGCACATGCTGACGGACGCCGTGTCGATCGTCCTGGCGCTGATCGCGATGCGGCTGGCCGCCCGCCCGGCGCGCGGCGGTTTCACGTACGGCCTCAAGCGCGCGGAGATACTTTCGGCCCAGGCCAACGGGCTCACCCTGCTCCTGCTGGCGGTATGGCTGGCGTACGAGGCGGTGCGCCGGCTGCTGGATCCGCCCCCGGTGGAGGGCGGGCTGGTGCTGGTGACGGCGCTCGCGGGCATCGTCGTCAACATCGCGGCGGCCTGGTGCATCTCGAAGGCGAACCGCACCTCGCTGGCCGTCGAGGGCGCCTACCAGCACATCCTCAACGACCTGTTCGCCTTCATCGGCACCGCGGTGGCCGGTCTGATCGTGCTGACCACCGGATTCCGGCAGGCCGACTCGATCGCCTCGCTCGTCGTGGTCGTCCTGATGGTCAAGGCGGGCTACGGGCTGATCCGCGAGTCCGGCCGGATCCTCCTGGAGGCCGCTCCGGCGCATGTGGACCCGGACGCGGTCGGCGACCGGCTCGTCGGGCAGCCGCCCGTCACCGAAGTCCACGACCTGCACATCTGGACCATCACCTCCGGGCAGGCCGCCCTGTCCGCGCACGTCCTGGTGGCGCCGGAGGGCGACTGCCACGCGGTGCGCCGGGACCTGGAAGCCGTGCTGTCCAAGGAGTACGGGATCACCCACACCACCCTCCAGGTGGACCACGCCCACGACTCCCTCCTCACGGTCGGCCGCGGCCCCGGCGAGGACCCGGTCGACCCGCACTGCGCGGACTCCCACGGCCCGGTCCACCGGCAGGGCCCCCACGCGCACTGAGCGGCCCCCGCGCGGGGCATACATCACCCCATGACCGCGAAACGAAGTGCCGGACTGCTCCTCTTCCGGGAGAGTGACGCGACGGGCACGGAAGTACTGCTCGGCCATATGGGCGGCCCGTTCTGGGAACGGCGGGACGGGGGTGCCTGGTCGATCCCGAAGGGCGAGTACGGGCCGCAGGAGAGCCCGCGCGACGCGGCCCGCCGGGAGTTCGAGGAGGAGCTCGGGCTGCCGCCGCCGGAGGGTCCGTACCTGCCGCTGGGCGAGGTGCGGATGACCGGCGGGAAGGTGGTGACCGTCTGGGCGGTGCGGGCGGACCTCGATCCGGCCCTGGCGGTGCCGGGCACCTTCACCATGGAATGGCCGCCGAAATCGGGCCGGCTGGCGGAGTTCCCCGAGCTGGACCGGGTGGAGTGGTTCGCTCCCGCCGTGGCCAGAAGCAAGCTGGTGGTCAGTCAGATCCCGTTCCTGGAAAGGCTGTTGGAACTCCGGGCGGACGAGGGTTGACCCTACCTTTACTTGCCAGCAAACCCCGCCCGCGTGGACATTGCACGTATGACGAACGTCGTGCTGGTGGGGACCCTGGACACCAAGGGTGTGGAGTACGGCTGGTTGCGCGAGAGGCTGCTGCGCGCCGGCGTCGAAGTGGTCATGGTCGACACGGGGATCATGGACGAGCCCCGCGTGCCCGCCGACGTGCCGCGCGAAGCGGTGGCGCGGGCGGCGGGCACGGAACTCTCACGGCTGCGCGCGGCCGCCGACCGGGGCGCGGCCGTCACCACGATGGCCCGGGGCGCGGAGGCGACCCTCTTGCGGCTGCACGCCGAAGGCCGCCTGCACGGGGTCCTCGCGATCGGCGGCAGCAGCGGCACGTCCATCGCCACCCGGGCGATGCGCGCCCTGCCGCTTGGCGTCCCGAAGGTGATGGTGTCCTCGATGGCGTCCGGGGACGTGGCCCCGTACATCGGGTCCGCGGACATCACGATGATGTACAGCGTCGTGGACATCGCGGGGATCAACAGCATCTCCGAGCCGGTCCTGACCAACGCCGTCGAGGCCGTCGCCGGGATGGCCAAGGGCTTCGAGCGCGGCTCCGCGGGGCTGCGACGGCCGGCCCGCCTGGGCGAGGGCAGCCGTCCGCTGATCGCGGCGAGCATGGCGGGGGTGACCACGCCCGGCGTGGACGCCGCCCGTGAGCGGCTGACCGAGCTCGGCTACGAGGTCCTGGTCTTCCACGTCAGCGGTACCGGCGGCCGCACCCTGGAGACCCTGGCCGGCCAGGGGATCTTCGCGGGCGTCCTCGACCTCACGCTCAGCGAGCTCGCCGACGACCTGTGCGGCGGCATCCTCACCGCCGGGCCCGACCGGCTCAGCGCGGCCGGACGGGCCGGCATCCCCCAGGTGGTGAGCCTGGGCGCGCTGGACATGGTCAAGTTCGGTCCGATGGAGAGCCTGCCCGAGCGGGTCCGCTACCGTCGGGTCCGCGTCCACAACCCCTCGATCACGGTGATCCGTACGACCGGGGCCGAATGCGCCGAACTCGGGCGCCGGGTCGCCGCCAAGCTCCGCGCGTCCACCGGTCCCACGGCCGTCTGCGTCCCACTGCGCGGACTGTCCACGCTGGGCGCCCCGGGCGGCCCTTACCATGACCCCGAAGCCGACGGGGCGCTGTTCTCGGCGCTGCGGGACGGGCTTCGGGACAGCACCGCCCGGCTCTACGACTACGACACCCACATCAACGACCCGTCCTTCGGCCGGGCGGCCGCCGACCGGCTGCACGCCATGATCGGCGCGCAGGCCGCAGCGGCCTGAGACCCCGCTCCGTCCTTTCCCGCCGAGAGCACCGCGCGGTGGGGAACCAGCCGTGACCGGAAACTGTCCCAGGGGGTGGGCGGTGCCCTGGGACGACCGGCCCCGAGGCGCGGTCACGGCACGGCGGGGGGAAGGCAGAAGGCATGAACGGCATGTGGTCGGTACCCGGTTACTCGCAGATCCGCGAGCTCGGCTCGGGCGCCAGCGGGCGCGTGGTGCTCGCCGTCCACGACGGCACCGGCACGGCGGTCGCGGTGAAGTACCTCAACGACAGGATGCTCGAGAACCCGGCCTTCGTCCGGGAATTCCGGGCGGAGGCCCAGCTGCTCGGCGCGCTCGGCTCGCCGTACGTGGTCGGGCTGTACGAGTACGTGGAGGCGCCGGGCGGCGCCGCCATCGTGATGGAACTCGTGGACGGCATCCCCCTCAACGCCCTGCTCAAGCAGTGCGGGCAGACCGGCCCCGAGGCGGCCCTGGTGCTGTTGAAGGGCTCCTTGCTCGGGCTGGCGGACGCGCACCGGGCCGGTGTGGTCCACCGCGACTACAAGCCGGCGAACGTGCTGGTCGCGGCCGACGGCACCTCCAAGCTCGTCGACTTCGGCATCGCCACCCCGATGGGCACGACTCCGGGCGCGGCGGGCACGCCCGCGTACATGGCACCTGAGCAGTGGCAGGGCCGCCCGGCTTCCCCGGCCGCCGACGTGTACGCGGCGACGGCGACGTTCTTCGAGTGCCTGACCGGCCGCAAGCCCTACGACGGCCAGAGCTTCGCGGAGCTCGCGGTCCAGCACGTCGAGGCACCCGTGCCCGAGACCGAGGCGCCGGAGCCGGTGCGCCCGCTGATCCGCCGGGGCCTGGCGAAGGCCCCGGAGCAGCGGCCCGAGGACGCCGAGGCGTTCGTGGCGGAGCTGGAGGGCGTGGCGCGGGCCGCGTACGGACCCGAATGGGAGGAACGCGGACAGCGCAAGCTGGCCGCGCTGGCGGCCCTGCTGCCCCTGCTGTTCCCCTCGGCGGGCGCCCCGGCGCAGGGAACCACGGCGCTGGCCACGACCGTTTTGCCCCAGCCCCCGGTCACCTGGAGCCCGGGGCGGCGCGGCCTGGTCGCGGCCGGCGCGACACTGGTGCTGGGCGTGCTGGCCGTGTTCGGCTACCAGGCGGTCGGCGCCGAACCGGCCGGGGCGAAGGCGCTGAACGCCTTCGCGACGTCGAGCGCTTCGGGGCCGGCCCCGGCCTCCCCGTCCGCGGAGCCCTCGATCCCGCCGAGCCCGAGTCCCAGTCCCAGCCCCAGCCCCTCTCCCAGCGCGACGCCCTCGCCGTCCGCGTCCGCCGCCCCGAGCCACAGCGGCCCGCCGTCCCCGACACCGACGCCCACCAAATCCCCGACACCCACACCGAGCCCGAGCGTGCTCGTCTCCGCGGTGTCCGTCACTCTCAAGGCCTCGCCCACGGTGGGTGACGCGCTCGTGAGCCTCAATGCCAAAGGCGGGTCCGTGACCGTGGTACTCGAATGGTTCCGCGGCGACGCGCCGAACGCCCTCACCGTCGCGGACGGCACCGACAGCCTGACCGCCCCCGCCGGCCCGCAGAGCACCGTGTCGCAGCGGCACGCCATCGCGCGCGGGGGCGCCTGCTACCTGACGGTGCGCGTCTCCACGAAGCCCGCCGCTTCGCCGCAGTACGCGTACGCGACCTCCCAGATCCCGCGCTGCGTGGTCGTGCCCCGATGAGCGATCCCCGCGCCCCGCAGGGCGACGACGACTACAGCGCCACCGTCCTCGGCAGCCACTGGATCAGCGGCCCGCCCGAGGACCCGGCCGGGACCGGGACCGAGCGGTTGCGGCCGCCGGTCGGGACACCCGGCGAGGACGCGACCCGGCGGCTGGAGACTCCGGGCGAGGACGCGACCCGGCGGCTGGAGACTCCGGGCGGGGACGCGACCCCGGAGACACCGGGCGGGGACGCGACCCGGCCGTCGCAGACACCGGGAGAAGGCGCGACCCGGGAGATACCGGGAGAAGGCGTCACCCGGCCGTCGGAGCATCCGGGCGCGGCCGTGCCGGACCGCGTCGAGGGGTCGGTGCTGCGGTTCGGGCCGGGGGTGACGGCCGCCCTCCCGGCGCCGTTCCCGCTGCACCCGCGACCGGAGCCGCCCCGCCGGAAGGGCGAATGGCGGCGGTACGCGCTGGCGACCGCGGTCCTGCTCGCGGTCCTCGCCTATCTGGGCTGGCAGCGCTACGGGCCGGCCCTGGAGGTCCGGGACGTGGCGGTCGCCACCGACGCCGGTGGTCCCGCGTGCGACGCGACCGCGGACGTGGTGGCCGTCGTGCACACCAACGGGCGCGCCGGGGTCCTCACCTACCGTTGGCTGCGCAGCGACGGCACGCAGTCGGAGCAGCTGACCGAGCGGGTGCCCAGCGGACGGCGGGAGGCCCGGCTGCACCTGCTGTGGACCTTCCAGGGCGCGGGCACCTACCCGGCGAAGGCCGAGCTCCAGCTGGTGTCCCCGCAACGGCGGACGGCCGCCGCGGAGTTCACGTACCGCTGCCGCCCGTAGCCGGTACGCGGATCACGGCGCGACCGGCCTCGAGGTCCATCCGGGAACGGGGCGGGGACCGGTCCTTCCGGCCGGGTCGGCCGGGGCCTTGCGGCCGAGGCGCGGGCGACCCCCTCGCTGGTTGACTCGAAGGTGTCGACGAGGGCGCTCAGGACGTCCTCCCGGCACCTTGCCGCCACGTTCCAGCCGGCGACACACCCCCAACCGGAACGTGGCCGTCCCGCACGGATGCCACGGCCGCGCGGGAGGCCCGCAGCTGCTTTGGGGAGCGGCTGCGGGCCGTCTCGCGTCCGGGCCCCGCCGGGGGTACGGCCTCTTCACGGTCACGGCCCCGCCAGGGTGCCGCGTGCGTACGGGCCGCCCGGTCGGGCCTTGCCCGGTCTCCGCGCCCGGTTCAGAATCGGGCGTGCGCGGTGATGTCCGCCGCGAACTGCCCCGTCATCGCCGGGGTCACCGTCGGCCGGCACTGCGCGACGGCCGCCAGGTAGTCCGCCGTGCTCGCGCCGAACGGCGCCGCCGCCGCACCCCGGGCGCCCACCGCCTCCAGGTCCCGTTCGAAGGACACCTGCGCCGCGATCCGCGCCGCGTGCTCGATGTCGGCCGGGGTGAACAGCTCGCTCGCCTCCACCAGCGCCGCCACGTCCACCTCGCCGCGCCCCGCCGTGTAGCGGGACCAGATCGCGTGGCGGGCGCCCGCGTCCGGGGTGCCGATGGGGATCAGGTAGTCGAAGCGGCCGGGCCGCAGGAACGCCGGATCGAGCGAGCGGATGGAGTTGGTGGCGCAGACCAGCAGCCGTTCGTCGCCCTCCCGGAATCCGGGTATCAGCTTGAGCAGTTCGTTGGTCACCCCGTGGATCCCGCCGGGCTGCGCGGGCTCGGTGCGGACGGGAGCGATCTCCTCGACCTCGTCGATGAACACGAGGACCCGCTCCAGTTCGGCGATCCGGGCGAACGCGTCGCGCAGCGCCGCCGACAGGTTGCCCTCGTCGGCGAGGCGGGAGGGCAGCAGTTCGACGAAGGGCCAGCCGAGCCGGGAGGCGACGGCCCGCGCGAAGGTGGTCTTGCCGGTGCCGGGCGGGCCGAAGAGGGTGATGGCGCGCGGCGGGCGCACCCCGTGCGCGGCAGCCCGCTCCGGTTCGGCGAGCGGCAGCACCACGCGCCGCTCGATGAGGTCCTTCTCCTTCTCCATGCCGGCGACCGCGGCCCACAGGTCCTTCGGCAGGAAGCGGCCGCCGAGGTCGTCGAGGAGGCCGGCGGCCGGTCCGTGGAGCGGCTCGGTCTTCTCGAAGTAGGCCACGGCGGGCTGCCGGGTGTAGCCCGCGTTGAGCAGTCCCTCCCCGAGCAGGTCCTCCTCGGGCAGGACGTACGCGATGCGGCCGACGCGGGCGGCGATCAGCCGCCTCTCCAGCTCCACGAGCAGGGCGCTGGCCAGGCCCCGGCCGCGCCAGCCCGCGGCGATGGCGATGCGCATGACCCAGGCCCGCTCCCCGGTGACGCAGGCGAGCGCGGCGCCGATCGGAACGCCCTGGTGGACGGCGACCACGCACGGCTGCCGGTCGGTGAGGGCGCCGATGCATTCGGCGAGTGAGAAGACGGACTCCTGGCCGAGCTCGGCCGTGGTGTCGATCAGATGGACAACGGCCGCGAGATCGCTCTCGCGGTAGTCGTGAATCAGCCAGTTCACCGGGTACCGCCCCTCGTTCGTGCTCCTGCGTGCCTGCGGACCGCCCGCTGCCTGCCCGCCGTGCTGCTGCTGCCGCGAGGCTAGGCAGTGTCTGATGGCTCTTGCCTGGCATGGTGGATCTACCGCTGTTCTGGGCAGGAAGCCGTCATGGTGCGTCGGCATGAACTGACGAATG
>NZ_JBEXOV010000154.1:0-11618 GCF_040611715.1 Streptomyces sp. NPDC006544
CCGGGGCGGAGGCGCGCGGGCCGGTGGCCGAGGCCGCCGTGCCCGCCGCCGACCGCGCGCCCGAGCAGATCGCCGTCGAACTGGGCGGTGTCACCCGCTTCGTAGCGATCGCCGACATCGCCTACGTGGAAGCTCAGGGCGATTACGCCCGGCTGCACACCGACGAGGGCAGCCATCTGGTCCGCATCCCGCTGGCCACCCTCGAGGAGCGGTGGGCGGCGCGGGGGTTCGTCCGGATCCACCGCCGCCACCTGGTGGCGCTGGCCCGCATCGACGAACTGCGCCTGGACGCGGGCACGACGACCGTCCGCGTCGGGCCGGCCGAACTCCAGGTGAGCCGGCGGCACGCGCGGGAGCTGCGGGACCTGTTGATGCGCTAGGCGACGGGCTGAGCGCGCGGCACGCGCACACGAGGACCCGGAGCGCCGCGTACGAACACGGCGGACCGCACACAGCGGGCCGAACACGGCGGGCCGGACACCGCGGGCCGAGCGCTGCGGACCGAGCACCGGGCACCGGCCGCGATGACCGTCCGGCGCGCGGGCGCGCCGTTCACCGCGCCGGGAGGGGCCTACGGCGATCCGCCGCGGCCGTCGGCCGCAAGGGTGGCCCGGGCGGCCCTCCGCCCGCCCGGCCCCGCTTATCGTGGATCTTCCGCCCCGGGAGGAAGAGATGTCCGAGATCCAGGCGCTGCTGGACGCCCTGACCGGACTGCCCCGCACCCGTCCGGCCGGGCCGGCCGAGGCCGAGGCCCTGCTGGCCCGCCTGCGCAGCGCGGCCGCCCGGTGGGCCGACGTCCTGTACGAGGCCCACGAGGGCGCGCGCGGCCAGGTGCCGCCGAGGGCGGAGGCGGCGCTGACGCTGGCCTTCCGGCGCGCGGAGGAATCGTACGTGGAGCTGGAGATCGCCCTGCGCGACTGCGTGGAGCACCGCGACCCCGCGCACTGACGGGATCCGGACGGGCGGGACGGGCGGGACGGGCCGGACGGGCCGGACGGCCTGCGGAAAAGGGCCGGCGGGAGGGCCTGTCGACCGGCCCGGGGCATGCGTAGACTCCCGTGACCCCGCCCCCGGCCGAAGGACCCACCGGTGAACCAGACGTACGCGCTGACCGCGGTCGCCGTCGTCGTCCTGGCCACGGTGCTGGTCGGTTCGCTGGGTCTGCGGATATCCCGGACCACCTCCGACTTCTACGTGGCCTCGCGCACGGTCGGCCCCCGCCTCAACGCGGCGGCCATCAGCGGCGAGTACCTGTCCGCCGCCTCCTTCCTCGGCGTCGCCGGCCTAGTGCTGCTCCGGGGCCCGGAGATGCTCTGGTACCCGGTGGGCTACACCGCCGGATACCTGGTGCTCCTCGTCCTGGTCGCGGCCCCGCTGCGCCGCTCGGGCGCCTACACCCTTCCCGACTTCGCCGAGGCCCGGCTCGAATCGCGGGCGGTGCGCCGGATCGCGGTGCTGTTCGTGCTCGGGGTCGGCTGGCTGTACCTGCTGCCGCAGTTGCAGGGTGCGGGCCTGACGCTGGAGATCCTGACGGGGGCCCCGCACTGGGTGGGCGGGGTGGTCGTCGCCTGCGTGGTGACGGTGGCGGTGGCGGCCGGCGGGATGCGCAGCATCACCTTCGTCCAGGCCTTCCAGTACTGGCTGAAACTGACCGCCCTGCTGGTCCCGGTGTTCTTCCTGCTGGGGGCCTGGGTGGGGGACGGCGCACCGAGGGCCACCTTCGACGCCCCCGCGGTCCTGCGCGCCCACACCGCCGTGACGCTCGCCGAGGACGTACGCCTGTCCCTGGACGCGCCGTTGACGGTGACGGTGACCGGTCAGGTCGACGGGCGCGCGTACGCGGAGGAGCCCGTGACCCTGGGCGCCGGACAGCATGTCGTACGGGCCCGCGCGCGGCTCGCCTTCGCCCCGGACTCCCCCGTGCCCGGCACGTCGGCGGACGCCGGGCCGGGGGTGTCCAGCTGGTCGGAGCCGCTGTCCGGTGACCGGCCGGAGCTGCGGCTGTACGCGACGTACGGGCTGGTCCTGGCCACCTTCCTCGGGACCATGGGGCTGCCGCACGTGGCGGTCCGCTTCTACACGAGCCCGAACGGGCGGGCGGCCCGGCGCACCACTTCGGTGGTGCTGGGGCTGGTCGGCGCGTTCTACCTGCTGCCGCCGGTGTACGGGGCGCTGGGCCGGATCTACGCCCCCGAGCTGGCCCTGACCCGCGAGGCGGACGCGGCACTGCTGGTGCTGCCGGCCCGGATGGTGGGCGGGCTCACCGGGGAACTGCTGGGGGCGCTGCTCGCCGGTGGCGCGTTCGCCGCGTTCCTGTCGACGGCGTCGGGGCTGACGATGGCGGTGGCGGGGGTGCTGCACCAGGACGTGCTGCCCTCGCGCGGGGTGCGCAGCTTCCGGGTGGCGGTCCTCGTGGCGATCCTGGTCCCGCTGGCCGGGAGCGTGGCGGCGGCGGACGTGCCGGCGGCGGACGCGGTGGGGCTGGCCTTCGCGGTGTCGGCGTCCTCGTTCTGCCCGCTGCTGGTGCTGGGGATCTGGTGGCGCGGGCTGACGCCGCCGGGCGCGGTGGCCGGGCTGGTGACGGGGGGCGGGGCGGCGCTGAGCGCGGTGCTGGCGACCCGGGCCGGGCTGGCTCCGGCGGGTTGGGCGAACACGCTGCTGGCGTGGCCGGCGGTGTGGTCGGTGCCGCTGGGGTTCCTGACGATGGTGGTCATGTCGCTGGCCACGCCCGCGCGGATCCCGGCGGGGACCGCGGCGACGCTGGCGCGGCTGCACCTGCCGGAGGAGGTCGCGAGCGGCGCGGCGAGCGGCGCGGAGGTCCGCGTCGGCGGCGGGGGCGGTGCGGGCGGCGCGGGCGGACGCCGGCACGGCCGGGGCGGCGGCCAGACGGACGGCGCGGGCGGCAGCGGCGCGGGCGGTGCTCCATGAGCGGAGCAGTGCTCTCGATCCTGGCGGCGGCCGGCGCCCCGCTGCTGCTGGGCCTCGGCTGGGCGGGCGGCCGCCGCCATGCCCGGCGCGGGGAGCGCGCCCTCGGCCTCGATCTCGGCACCCCCGTCGAACGGGCCACCTTCCACACCCTGCACACCGCCTCGCTCGCCGCTCCCCCGCTGCGCGCCGGGCTCACCGAGGACGCCGCCCGCAAGGCCGCCAAGCGGCTGCGCTCGCTGCTCGGCACCGAAGCGCTGTGCCTGACCGACCGCGAACACGTCCTCGCCTGGGACGGCCCGGGCGCCGGCCACCACCAGTGCCACGCCATGGCACGGGTCGCGGTGATGCTGGAGTCGGGGCGCAGCCAGAGCGTACGGACCGAGTGCGAGCGGTCCGACTGCCCGCTGAAGTGGGCGGTCGTCGCCCCGCTGACCGGCGAGGACGGGATGCTGGGCGCGCTGGTGGCCTACGGTTCCCGGGAGTCGGCGGTCCTGGTGCGGGCCGCGACCGAGCTCGCGCGCTGGGTCTCCGTGCAGCTGGAGCTGTCCGAGCTGGACCGGTCGCGGACCCGGCTGATGGAGGCGGAGATCAAGGCGCTGCGCGCGCAGATCTCCCCGCACTTCATCTTCAACTCCCTCGCGGCGATCGCCTCGTTCGTGCGCACCGATCCGGAACGGGCCCGGGACCTCCTCCTGGAGTTCGCGGACTTCACCCGCTACTCCTTCCGCCGGCACGGGGACTTCACCACCCTGGCCGAGGAGCTCCGCTCCATCGAGCAGTACCTGGCGCTGGCCGGGGCCCGGTTCGGGGAGCGGCTGAAGCTGACCCTGCAGGTGGCCCCGGAGGTGCTGCCGGTGGCGCTGCCCTTCCTGTGCCTGCAGCCGCTGGTGGAGAACGCGGTCAAGCACGGCCTGGAGGACTCCACCGAGGAGTGCCGGATCACCATCGCGGCCCGGGACGCGGGCGCGGAGGCGCTGATCACCATCGAGGACAACGGCGTCGGGATGGATCCGGCCCTGCTCCGCCGGATCCTGGCCGGCGAGCACCCGGGCTCCTCCTCGGGCGTCGGGCTGCCCAATGTGGACGAACGGCTGCGCCAGGTCTACGGGGACGACCACGGGCTCGTCATCGAGACGGGGATCGGCGCGGGCATGAAGATCACGGTCCGCATTCCCAAATACCGGGCGGGAGTGCACAGTTCGGGCCCGCCCGACCGCATTCCCCGCCGCTGAGACGCCCCGCTCCGCCCCGCCCTGTTCCGGCCGGCCCTCCTCCTTCCGCGCGTGGAGGACCGGCCGGACCATCGGTGACCGGTCGGCCCGTGGGATCCCGGCCGGACCGTCGCAGCCCGGGAACGCCCGTGGCCCCCGGCCGTCCGCGGGGGACGGCCGGGGGCCACGGGAGGGGAACCGTCGAGGGCGTCGCGACGGGGCGAACGCTGCCTGTCGCGGCACTAGCTCCAGCTGGCGTGCAGCGGCTTGCCCTCGGCGTAGCCCGCCGCGGACTGGATGCCGACGACGGCCTTCTCCTCGAACTCCGCGAGGGAGGCCGCGCCCGCGTAGGTGCAGGAGGAGCGGACGCCCGCGATGATCGAGTCGATCAGGTCCTCGACGCCCGGGCGGGCCGGGTCGAGGAACATCCGCGAGGTGGAGATGCCCTCCTCGAAGAGGCCCTTGCGGGCACGGTCGTAGGCGGACTCCTCCGAGGTGCGGTTCTGCACCGCACGCGCCGAGGCCATGCCGAACGACTCCTTGTACAGGCGGCCGTCGGCCGACTGCTGCAGGTCGCCCGGGGACTCGTACGTACCGGCGAACCAGGAGCCGATCATGACGTTCGACGCGCCGGCGGCCAGTGCCATCGCCACGTCGCGCGGGTGACGGACGCCGCCGTCGGCCCACACGTGCTTGCCGTACTTCTTCGCCTCGGCCGCGCACTCCAGGACCGCGGAGAACTGCGGGCGGCCCACGCCGGTCATCATGCGGGTGGTGCACATGGCGCCGGGGCCCACACCGACCTTGATGATGTCGGCGCCGGCGTCGATCAGGTCCTTGACGCCCTCGGCGGCGACGATGTTGCCGGCGACGATCGGGACCTGCGGGTCGAGCGCCCGGACGGCCTTGATCGCGCTGATCATCGATTCCTGGTGGCCGTGCGCGGTGTCGATGACGAGCGTGTCCACGCCCGCGTCGAGCAGCTGCTTGGCCTTGGCCACGAAGTCGCCGTTGATGCCGACCGCGGCGGCGATGCGCAGCTTGCCGTCGGCGTCGGTCGCGGGGGTGTACAGGGTCGCGCGCAGCGCGGCCTTGCGGGTGAGGATGCCGACGAGCCTGCCGTCCCCGTCGACGGCGGGGGCCAGCTTGCGGTGGCCGGCGTCGAGCTTGTTGAACGCCTCGCGGGGGTCGATGTCGGCGTCGAGGAGCAGGAGCTCCTTCGACATGACCTCGGAGAGCTGCGTGAAGCGGTCCACGCCGGTCAGGTCGTGGTCGGTGACGACGCCGACGGGGCGGCCGTCGGCGTCGACGACGACACCGGCGCCGTGCGCCCGCTTGGGCAGCAGGGACAGCGCGTCGGCGACGGTCTGGGTGGGCGCCAGCGTGATCGGGGTGTCGAGCACGAGGTGGCGGGTCTTGACCCAGGAGATGACGTCGGTGACGACGTCGATCGGAATGTCCTGCGGGATGACGACGATGCCGCCGCGGCGGGCGACCGTCTCGGCCATCCGGCGGCCGGCGATGGCGGTCATGTTGGCCACGACCAACGGAATGGTGGTGCCGGTGCCGTCGGGCGCGGAGAGGTCGACGCCCTGGCGGGAGCCGACCGCGGAGCGGCTCGGCACCATGAACACATCGTCGTACGTCAGGTCGTACGGCGGCTTCAGGTCATTGAGGAAACGCACGTGCTGAACATCCCAGTCGATCGGAGGTGACCCCGACAGGGCAGCCGAGGAACGCACGTACTTCATTCTCCCACGACATGGCCTTCACACCGCCCGGGGCGATCCTCCAGGACGAATGGATCCGGATGGTCGATTCCTACGGGCCTTTGGTCCTTCGGGGGCTTCCGAGCGGTTCGCGGGGGCTCGCGGGGCCGTGGCGTGGCGCTGGCGTGGGCCCTGATGGGGGCGCTGGCTCCACTTTCCCGCCCCGCAGCCCCGTAGGGCCCGCCCCGCCGCGATCCCGGGCATCAGCGGAGGGACGCGCGCGGCGCGCTCTGCGACGCGGGGAGAGCGGGGCGCGGCGGGAACGCCGGGGGCACGGGGCCGGCGCGGGTGGCGCCGGTTCGCGCGCTCGCACCGGGGTGCGGGGCGGCCGCGGGGGGCGGCCCGGGGTGCCCAGCGGACGGCCGTCCGCGCGGGCCCAGCAGCGTCGCGGCGTGGGCGACGCTGGCGAGGGTGGCGTGGTGGTGCCAGCCCCGGAAGGAGCGGCCTTCGAAATCGCGGATGCCGGCGGGTTCGCACACCTCGGCGAAATCGAGCGCGACCCGGTCGGCGAGCCGGGCGAGATGGAACAGCTGCGCGAGCGACCGGTCGCCGATGTTGGTGATCCAGAATTCCGAGGGCAGCGGGGCCGCTTCGGTCCATGCCCCGACCAGCAGGAGCGGGGTGGCCGGAGCGGGTGCGGGCCGGTCCTCAGCGGGGGTGACGAAGACGGCAGCGGAGGCCAGCGGGGTCACCGCCCCTTCGGAGCGGCCGGGCCGGGTCCACTCGACGACGCGGCGCCGGGAGCGCAGGGAGTCGATGAGCTCGCGGGCGGGGGCCGTGTGCGGTCCGGGTTTCAGGCGTCCCGCTCCGCCGAAGGAGACGGGCAGGGTGCCGTCCACCTTGAACACGAAGGGGATGTCCTGGAGCGCGAAGGACGCGATGCACCGCTGGAGTTCACCGGGCGCCACCTCCATCACCACGGGCCTGCGCCGGAGTTGCCAGGTGGCGGACATCCGCTGGACGGCGTGCACGGCGTCCTGCGCGGGAGTGAGCGAGCGTGCGGTGTCGGGGATGCCCGCCCGCCGACGGCGCAGGGGTTCGGCCGTCCAGGGCTCGGGGAGGGTGAGGGTCCATTCGACGGGGAAGCCGGCCTCGCTGGAGGCGAGCCAGATCCCGGCGGCCTGCTGGCAGTTGGCGGTGCGGCCGAGCTGCGGGACGAACTGCCGGCCGACACCGACCGAGCGGTCGCCCGCCTTCTCGATGACCATCGGCCGGACCACCCAGGCCAGCGGGCGCTGCGCGGTGCGTTCCAGGTGCTGGGCGAGGGACCGGCGCACGGGGGTCCAGTCCCAGGGGGATTTGCTGATGAACTGCTGGAGGCTCTGTTCGACCGCGCCGGCTCCCGCTCCGGCGAGGTTGCGGATCGTTTTCTTTCCGCTGGCGCGCACGAGGCCGTTCACATAGACGCGGGCCCAGTTTCGCTGGTCCCGCCGGGGTAACGACTCGAAGAGGAGCGAGATCAGGGCGTCGATCCATTCCGAGATTTCCGCCGTGTTCTCCTCCGGCAGGACAACGCGAGCCATGTGGGCCTCCCCCGCGACCAGCTAGATCCCATACCCGACGCGACCGCGGGGACCGGCCGTGGACCCGGTCCCCCACGAGGGGGATCTTCTCCCGTTCCACGGCCATGCCTTCGCCCCCAGCGCGCACACGACGCCCCGCGCACCAGGAGGACTCTGCCCCGCCCTCCCCGCACACGCTACCCAGATATCGGACGGCGGCCGCCGAATCCTGCCGTCTGCCACCAGATCCGGCCATCGCGTCCGCGACGCCCCGGACCGGGCCCGGCGGGTCCGCCTCGAGGGTCTCGACGTCACCGACTCCCGGAAGTCCGGGTGACAACGGCGAAAGGCTCCGCGGGACCGGCATGATCGCGCAAGCCTGACTTCGACCAGCGGCGACCACCGCCGACCCCAGGGAGAGGCCGCACCATGACCACCACCGTCGAATACATCCGCTACCGGATCGCACGGGACGACCAGCCCGCCTTCGAGGACGCCTATGCCAGGGCCGCGGAGGCCCTGGCCGCCTCCCCGGACTGCATCGACTACGAACTGGCCCGCTGCGAGGAGGAGGCGGAGCGCTACGTCCTGCGCATCCGCTGGACCTCGATCGACGCCCACCTGAACGGGTTCCGCAAGGGCGAGCACTTCCCCGCGTTCTTCGGCGCGATCCGCCCGTACGTCACGGCGATCGAGGAGATGCAGCACTACCTCGTCACCGCGGTGGCCGGCCCCGGAAAGGCCGCCGACCCCTCATGAGCAGCAGACCCGACGCCACGCCCACCGTCTACGCGTGGAGGGGCGGAGCGCAGGCGCTGGACCGCCTCACGGACGCCTTCTACGCCCACGTCCGGCGGGACGAGGTCCTGGCCCCGGTCGACGCGGCCGCGGTCCCGGTCCGGTCCTGGGGCCAGACGCGGCACTAGCCTCCGCGCGGGCTCCGCCCGGATCCCGACGGGCCAGGGCGGAGCCCCCCGGCACGCTCCGCGCCGGTCGGCTGCCGTCGGTCAGCTGTCGTGGGCCGGCTTCCGCCGTGCCCGAACGCCCTCGGCCGGCGCCTTCTCCACGATCACGCGCAGCGGTCCGTCGCCGGCCGACCGCCACGACGCCACGGCCTCTTCGAGGACCTCGTTGAAGGTGTCCCAGTCGGCCGGCCGCGCCCCCGCGAACGGCCACCACGAGGTCACCGCCACCAGCCGCCCGGGCGCGTCCGCCAGCCACGAGAGATCGCGCAGCGCGTCGGCCAGCGCGTCCCAGTTCCCCCCGAAGTAGTCCGGCGCCTCCAGCGCCGCCCCGCACCGCCGCATGAGCTCCGACTTGCTCCGTACGCCGTCCAGGTCCAGCCTCAGCACGGCCCACCCGGCCTCTTCGGCGGCGGCGACGGCAGGGGCCAGGGGCTGCGGGTCCAGGGTCATCGGAGAACCGCCTTGAAGGTCTCGTAGTGGTCGTCCGTGTAGAAGAACTCCCCGCCCTGGCCGGTCACGATCCGGCGGGCCCCGCGGTCCCGCTCACCGGGCGTCTTCACGGTGAACTCGTGGTAGTAACCACGCTTCTGCTGGGGCAGGGCCTTCTCGAAGTTCCCGAAGACCGTCCCGTCCTGCCGGTACTGGTACGGTCCGCCCTTGTCGATCAGCACCAGCACGTCCCGGGCCTGCTGCGGCAGCGCGGCAGCCCGTACCGTCGCCATCCCCTTCGCCCATCCGGGCGCAGCCGTCGGCGCGCCGGGCCCGCTGGGGACGGCTTCGGCTCCGGCACTGGCGGTCCTGTCGGCGCTCGGTCCGGTGGTCGCGGCAGGCGCGGAGTCCTTCCCGCTGCAGCCCGCCGCACCGACCAGCGCCGTGCAGAGGAACAAGGCCCCCAGCACACGCAGCAACGATCGGGGCACGTTCCAAAAGATCATGCACCGATCGTGCCAAATATCCGATTTTTCCGCGAGTCGCGCGGTGGCTTCAGAGAGCGGCCATCTTGGTGTACGGACTCAGGATGCGTTTGCGGACCTCCGGCCCGAATTCCACGAGGACAGCGATCCCCTCCTCGACAGCGACGACACGGCCCAGACCGTGCTCGTCGTGAGTAACCCGGTCGCCGACGCTGAAGTGCCGGAGCGGCGCTTCCACGGGGGCCTTGAACGGGCTGGACGGCAAATGGCGGCGAGGTACTGCGGACTTAGTCATTGCATCCAGTATGCGCCCAGCAGGCGGCCGAACGGTCCGCCGTTCGGATCTCAATTACGGCACCATCCGCATCAGCGAACATCGCACGTCCGCGTTTGACCGCCGCCGATCCGAACAATCGGACCAATCCGAACAATCACTCGTCGGGGTCAGCCCGCTCCAGCGCGGGCCGCAGGCCCGGCTGCGACTCCGTCAGCAGGTAATCGGCCACGGCCGTGTCGGTGACCAGGCTCGTCACGAGCCCCGACCGCAGCACCGCGCCGATCGCGGAGGCCTTGCGCAGCCCGCCGGCGATGGCCACGACCTCGGGGATCCGGCGCAGCCGGTCGGCCTCCACGGTGATGCAGCGCTCGCCGAGGTCCCGCCCGACCCGGCGGCCCTCCGCGTCGAAGAGGTGGGCCGACATCTCGGCCGCGACGCCCAGCGAGGCGTAGTGCGCCCGCTCGTCGTCGCTCAGCATGTCGTGGACGGTCGAGATCCCCGGCTCCCAGGAGCCGATCGAGACGGCCGCGACCGTGACCTTGTCGAAGTACTCGAAGGCCCGCGCGATCCCCGTCTGGCCCCGCAGGGCGGCCGCGGTGGCCGGATCCGGCAGCAGCATCGGCGCGTAGATCGGGTGCGCGTCCCCGCCCGACACCTGCGCGGCCCTGCGCACGGCCTCCACGGACCCGCGCTCGGCCGTCCCGGCGTCGTACACCCCGGTCAGCTGGACCACGGTGCAGGGGGGCAGCCGGTGCAGCGAGGCGGCCATGTGAATGGTGGAGCGGCCCCACGCGAGTCCCAGTACGTCGCCCTCGTTGACGAGCTCGCCCAGCAGATCGGCGGCTACGGCGCCCAGGTTCTCCGGGTCGGGAGCGTCCTCGGTGGCATCGGCCGGTGACTCCACGACCACGGCGTGCCGCAGCCCGTACCGCGCGCGCAGCGCGTCGGAGCGCTCCGCGTCCAGTTCGGCAGGGACCCTGATCTCGATGCGCACGAGGTCGCGCTCCAGAGCGGTTTCCAGGACCCGGGCCACCTTGAAGCGGCTCACGCCGAACTCCTCGGCGATCTGGATCTTGGACTTCCCCTCCAGGTAGAAGCGGCGCGCCATGGCCGCCGCCTGCACCAGCTCCGCGGGTCCCATCCGCAGGGCTGACCGTCCCGCCGACATTGCAGACACCGCGTTCTCCTCACTGCTGTTCACACTCTCGACTCGCCGTTCATCCTGTCAGATCCGGCGGCCGTTGATCAGCCTGGACGGCTCCCGTTCACCGAGCTGTTCACCAAGCCTTGTCTCAGTGGTCGCAAGCCCAGGGCGCCGCCGCGATGGCCGCACCCGCCTGCTCACGCAGCGTGCGTACGGCGGCCGCCGGATCGACCGCTCCGTAGACCGCGCTGCCCGCGACGAACACGTCGGCGCCGGCCTCCGCGCACCGTTCGATCGTCGAGGCCGAGACCCCTCCGTCGACCTGGAGCCACAGCTCCAGACCGTGCCGGGAGATCAGCTCCCGGGTACGGCGGATCTTGGGGAGCATGATGTCCAGAAAGGGCTGGCCGCCGAAGCCCGGTTCGACCGTCATGATCAGCAGCATGTCGAGCTCGGGGAGGATGTCCTCGTACTGCTCGATCGGCGTCGCGGGCTTCAGCGCCATGGACGCCCGAGCCCCCTTGGCCCGGATCTCCCGCGCCAGCCGCACGGGCGCGGCCGCCGCCTCGGCGTGGAAGGTCACGGAGCCCGCGCCGGCCTCGATGTACTGCGGGGCCCAGCGGTCCGGGTCCTCGATCATGAGGTGCAGATCCAGCGGAATGTCCGTGGCCCGGCTCAGCGACTCGACGACCGGCACGCCGAGGGTGAGGTTGGGGACGAAATGGTTGTCCATGACGTCGACATGCAGCCAGTCGGCCCCCTGAACGGCCTTCGCCTCCTCGGCGAGCCGGGCGAAGTCGGCGGACAAGATGCTGGGATTGATCTGAACGGCCATGCCCCAAGCGTGCCATGCCGCCGATCCCTTCCGGCCACTACCCCGGAAGTGGGGTGCGGGGGGTGGGGGGTGG
>NZ_JBEXOV010000155.1:0-11584 GCF_040611715.1 Streptomyces sp. NPDC006544
CGACGGGCTCCAGGTTTTCTCCGCCGCGGTGGCGAGGGTCTTCCAGTGGGGATCGCCCTCGAGGGAGTTCAGCTCGGTCGCCAGCGTGAACCGCGGCCGCCGGCTGATCCCCGACGGGCCGTAACGAAGGACCCGGCCGGTCCGGGGCCCCGGCGATGCCGGGCCCTGGGCCGGTCCCGGGCCCCCGGCCGCGGGCGGCGGCCGGGGCGAAGCATCGGGCCAGCCGTCCGGGCCGTCCGGGCCGCCGGCGCGGGCTGCCCGGCGGGATGCGCCGCGGGTCCCCTGGCCGCCGGCTGGTCCCCGGCGGCCCGTGACGGAGGGCCCGGCCGGTTCCGGGAGCCCGGCCGGTCCCCGGACGCAGGCCACGGGCGGCGGCCCGGGCGAAGCATCGGGCAGGCTGACCGGGCGACCTGATCGGGCCGACGGGGTTGCCCGGAGACTGACGGGGGCCGACCGGACCCGTAAGGGATGTCTGACGGCTGCGGACAGGGTCGGCCTGAAGGTTTTGCGAGGGAAGGCCCACCGCTCCGCGCGAGCCAGGAAAGGGCTGGTCGCGACCTCGTACGGGGTCGAGTGTCAGCCCGCCGCTTCGAGGGGCCGGGCGGAGTTTCGGTCCGGCCAGGGGGTCGTCCGGACGGACGGACCGGCCCGGGTGACGGTGACCCAGTCGCACAGCGCGGTGCTGGGATGCGGCAGGGGGCCCCGGAGCTCGGCGGCGAGGACGCCGTACACCCTTCCGGCCGCGAACGGCCGGCCGCCGCAGTCGCCCAGCGGCGGCCGGCCCTGCCCGCTGCGGCCCGCCCGGGCAGCCGCCGCGAGCGAGATCGGGCAAGGCCTTGCCGCTGCCGTTGCCGTAGTTGAGGTCGAGGTCGCGTGCGCGCCAGCCGGGCCGCAGTCTGCTGCCCGGTCGAGGTCGAGATCGAGCGCGTGCGTCCACTGGGCCGCAGCCGCATGGGCCGCGGCCGCCTCGGAGGCCGGGCCCGGTAGGCCAAGCACTCCTCCCGGGCGGCGGACCAGGGGGTGAAACAGGCGCGGGTGGGAGTCGGTTGGGCCGCTGCGCCAGCGGATTGGCGGAGTGGCTGCGCACCTTGGGCCGGGCTCCTCGGGGGCGGGCGGGTCCCAGCGCCGGCGCCCTGGGATCTGCGCCTGCGCCTGCGCTGCCGGTTCCGGGCGGCGGTGTCGGCGCGGTGTCGGGGTGGTGCGACGACGCCGCCGAGCAGGTAGCTCCCCGGGCCGTTGAAGCGGGTGGGTGGCTCGGCGGGGCGCTCGTCGGCCGGAGGTGTCGCGCCGAATGCCGCTGGCCGGTACGCGCAGGCTCGTCAATTTTCGGTACCGAAGCGCGTCACCGCGCGGGCGTTCGCGCTGGTCAGTCCTCCGGGTGGCTCCCGTCGGGGCGGGGGGCCGCGCCGCGGGCGCCACCCGGAAGCGTTTCGGCCGGTTCCGGGGTATTGAGTCGGCGCGAGGTCTGGTAGTAAAGTTTCCTAACGAAGCCCCCCGAGCATCAACTCCCTTATGGAGGCCCCGTGTTCACCCCTCACCGCAAGCGACTGGCCGTCAGTGCCGTACTCGGCGCTGCCCTGATCGCCGTACCCGTCACCGCTCACGCGACCGCCGCCACCAGCGCGGACCAGGCCGCCGTGAGCGTGTCCGCGGCCGCCGCCGTCGGGCTCGACGATCCGGTGAAGAAGGACATCGCCATGCAGATCGTCTCCAGTGCCGAGAACTCCTCGCTGAACTGGAAGGCGCAGTACAAGTACATCGAGGACATAGACGACGGCCGCGGTTACACGGCGGGCATCATCGGCTTCTGTTCGGGAACCCACGACATGCTCGAACTCGTGGAGTACTACACGAGCATCAAGCCGGGCAACGTGCTCGCCAAGTACCTCCCCGCCCTGCGGAAGGTCGACGGCAGCGATTCGCACTCCGGCCTCGACCCCAACTTCACCAAGGACTGGGTGAAGGCGGCGTCCGACTCCGACTTCAAGAAGGCCCAGGACCACGAGCGCGACCGGGTCTACTTCAACCCCGCCGTCAACCAGGGCAAGGCCGACGGGGTGGGCGTGCTCGGCCAGTTCACCTACTACGACGCGATCGTCATGCACGGTGACGGCGGCGACTCCACCAGCTTCCGCAACATCCGCAAGCGCGCACTCTCCAAGGCCAAGCCGCCGTCCCAGGGCGGCAACGAGGCCACCTGGCTCAACGCCTTCCTCGACGCCCGCGTCTGGGCGATGAAGCAGGAGGAGGCGCACAGCGACACCAGCCGCGTGGACACCGCGCAGCGGGTGTGGGTGAAGAAGGGCAACTTCAACCTCAACACCCCGCTGGACTGGAAGGTTTACGGGGACTCCTTCCACATCGGCTGATCCGCGCCGCCCGTCGCGCGCGGCGGCGGCCCGGGGCGTACTTCCCCCTCCCCGCTCCGGGCCGCCGCTCGCCTTGCTCCTCGTCTCGCCGCTCGCCCCGCCCCCGGTCCGGCCTCCTGCCGACCTCCCGGCGTGGACCGTGCCCCGGCTCCCGCCTCGGATCCCGCTCCCGCCCCCGTTCCCGGCGCGGACCGCGCCCCGGCGTCCCGCCGGCCCGCCCGGCGTCGTACCGCCGACGCCGCCAGTACGGCCGCGCCCGCCAGCCCGTACGCCACCGGGACGGTCTGCTCGCCGAGCGCGCGCACCGACACGTACGCCGCGGCCCCCGCGACCGCCACGCCCAGCCACTCCGCGCGCCCGTCCAGGGCCACCAGCGCGATCAGGAGCAACGCGTACCAGGAGTACCCCGGGGTCATCAGCAGGAACGCCGTCCCCGTCACCAGCAGCGCCGCGCTCCAGGGCCGTTCGGGGTCGCCGCGGCGCCACACGTACGCCACGACCGCCAGCATCCCGACCGCGACCGCGGGCACCGACCAGGAGTCCGGGAGCACCAGGCGCAGCAGCGCGTAGCGGCCGCCCGAGCCCGGGTCCCCGTACCCCTCCTCCTGCGCGTAGCCGCCCAGGTACCCGAAGACGGACGACCGCGAGGCGAGCACGTAGGGCAGGTACGCCGACGCCGCCAGCGCGGCCGCCGGCACCAGCAGCGCCGCCGCGTCGCGCCACCGCCGTACGCCCGCCAGGGCGCCCGGCAACAGCACGGCGGGCAGCAGCTTCGCCGCGATCGCCAGCCCGAACAGGGCGCCGCCCAGGGCCCGTCGGCGCACGACCACACCCAGCGCCGCCACCGACAGCAGCACGGCGAGCACGTCTACGTGCGCGTTGTTCACCGCCTCCACGGCCACCGCCGGACACCAGGCCCAGTACGCGACCGTACGGAGCCGCGCACCCCGGCGCTGCTGGACCAGGAGCAGCGTCCCTGTGACGGCCAGGGCCAGCAGGGCCCCGCCCGTCTGCAGGGCCTTGTGGCGCACGCCCGCCGGTGACAGGGCGTGCACGACGGTGAAGTACCCCTCCGCGACGGGCGGGTAGACGGTGTGGACGGAGGGCCGGTTGATCCGCGTGCAGACTCCCGGCTCGATCGCCACCCGGTCCGGGTGCCCCCCGCAGGCGGCCCCGCCGCGGGGGAACAGCCAGTCGTCGCGCAGGGCGCGCAGCGCCGGATCGGCGGGGGTGTGGTCGTACGGAGAGATCCCGGCGGCCTGCACCCGCCCGTCCCAGGCGTAGCGGAAGGAATCCGTGCTGGTCAGCGGCGGCCCGGCCAGACCCGCGGCGCAGCAGGCGACCGCACCCCCCAGGACGAGCGGAACCACCCAGCGGGCCGGTACCCGGCGCAGCGACCACAGGGCCGCGGCGAACAGCGTCCAGGCGGCCGCGTACCACCACGTCAGCCCCGCCGGGTCGGAGAAGTAGCCCTCCTCGCGGACGGCCGGCACGAGCGCGGCGGTGAGTGCGGCGAGCAGCAGCACGGTCAGGGCCACGCGGAGGCGGGGACCGAGGCGGAGGGATGGGGGGAGGCGGGGGTGGGGGCGGTTCATACGGGTCAGCCTGGCAGCGGGGACGGGCGCCGGGCGGGCGACCCGGCCCGGTGTCCGCGTTTCGTAAGGTGTCGAAGCGCCCGCGCGGGGCCCGGCGGCGCTCTGATGGAGGACATGACTCCGCCCGCTCCGCCGCCCCCCGCCCAACGGCCTTCCGCCGCCCCGCGGAAGAGGGGGCGCGGGCTCTCGCTCCCGCCGGTCCGGCTCCCGTCGGTCCGGCTCCCGCCGGTCCGGCCACCGTCCTTCTCCGGCCGCCTCCACGACGCCCGCACGGCCACTTCCGTCGGCCGTTGGCTCGGCGCGGCCTTCCTCGTCTGCTTCGCGACCGGGCTGATCAGCCACTACCTCCAGCACCCGCCCGGCTGGGCCGCCGACCTGCTGCCCGGCCGCCCGGTCTGGGGCTACCGGCTCAGCCAGGGACTGCACGTCGCCAGCGGACTGGCCGCGATCGTGCTGCTGCTGGTGAAGCTGTGGGCGGTCTACCCCAGGCTCTTCGCGTGGCCGCCCGTGCGCAGTGTCCCGCACGCGGTGGAGCGGCTGTCCGTGGCGGTCCTGGTGGCCTCCGCGGTCCTGCAGGTGTTCACCGGGCTCCTCAACATCGCCGAGTGGTACCCGTGGCCCTTCGGCTTCATCCAGACGCACTTCGCGCTGGCCTGGGTGGTGACGGGCTCGCTGCTCCTGCACGTGGCCGTCAAAGCCCCCGCGATCAGGGCTCATTGGAGCCGCAGTTCACCCGGCACGCTCGAACTGCCCGCCCGGGACGGCCCCGACCGGCGCTCCCTGATGCTCGGCGTGGGCGCGGCCGTCGGAGCCGTCACGCTCACCACCGTCGGGCAGGCCTTCACGCCACTGGCACGCCTCGACCTGCTCGCGCCCCGCCACCCCGGCTACGGACCGCAGCAACTGCCGGTCAACCGCACGGCCGAGGCCGCCGGAGTCACGCAACGGGCCGTCCAGGACTGGAGGCTGGAAGTGCGCGGCCCGCTCCCGTACACCCTGACGCTCGAGCAACTCCGTTCCCTGCCCAGGTCGCAGGCGCGGCTGCCGATCGCGTGCGTGGAGGGCTGGAGCGCGGACGCGCGCTGGGGCGGGGTGCGGATCCGCGATCTCCTCGCGAGGGCGGGAGCCGGCCCCGGAGCCGGGCTGCGCGTCACCTCGATGGAGGCGGGGGGCGCGTACCGGGTGATGGAGATGGGCCGCGACTACGCAGAGGATCCGCTGACGCTGCTCGCGCTCGAACTGAACGGCCAGGTGCTGGACCTCGACCACGGATACCCGGCGCGCATCATCGCGCCGAACCGGCCCGGGGTGCTGCAGACCAAGTGGGTCACGCTGCTGGAGGTGCTGTGAAGGCCGCGCGGTGGATGCTGGGCGGGTGCGGGCTGCTGCTGATCGCGGTCGGGGGGCGGTTGCTGTCGGTCCTGCCCGACCCGGTCGGCGTCGTGGCGTGGCTGGGCGGCGCGCTCGTCCTGCACGACGGGGTCCTCGCGCCGCTCGTCTTGGCGGTCGGGATGGCGGTCGCGGCCGTGCCCGCGCGGGGCGTCGTACGGGGAGCCCTGCTGACGGGGGGCGCGCTCGTGCTGGTCACCCTGCCCCTGCTGCTGCGTCCGGGGGCGCCCCCGAACCCGTCGGCGCTGCCGCTGCCGTACGGGCGGAACCTGGCCGTCGTGCTCGGCGTGCTGGCGGTGACCGCGCTGGCGGTGGCGCTGGCGCGGACAGGGACGGGCCGGCGCGGGCGGCCGCGCCGAGGACGTGCGGCGGGCCGTGTGAGACGGGGCAGGTGAGACGGGTCCGCTTGCGGCTGAGGGTGTGCAGGGGGCCACCTTCTTGCGTAGTACGCAAGAAGTCATGCACCGTGCGCAAGCCGCTCTAGGGTCGGACCATGCACACGGACCAGCACCGCCACGGGCACGACCACAAGCAGCACGGCGAGCAGGGGCACGATCGCCACGGTGACAGCCGTCAGGGACAGGGCGCGAGCGCCGGCCACGACCACGGCCCCGCCGACGAGACGGCCCTCGCCGAGATGCTCGACCTCGACGGTGAGGTCCTCCACGACTACCTCACCGAGGTGACCGGCCTGATCCACGACCTGGTCCGGTCCGGCTCGGCCCGGTCCGGCCCGGGCCGGGACACTGTCGGCCAGGCGTCGTCCGTCCGCCGGATCCTCGACGTGGGCAGCGGCACCGGTACCGGCACCTTCGCCCTCCTCCGGCGCTTCGAGCACGCCGAGGCCACCGCCCTCGACCTCTCCGAGGAGATGCTGCGGCACCTCGAGGACAAGGCCGGAGCGCTCGGCCTCGCGGACCGGGTCCGCACCGTACGCGCGGACCTGGACGCGGCCTGGCCCTCCGTCGGCCCCGCCGACCTGGTGTGGGCGTCGGCCTCCCTGCACCACATGGCGGACCCCGGCCGGGCCCTCGCCGAGGCCTTCGGCGCGCTGCGCCCGGGAGGACTGCTCGCGGTGGCCGAATTCGGCACGTTCCCCCGCTTCCTCCCCGAGGACACCGGCAGCGGCCGCCCCGGACTCGAAGCGCGCGCGCACGCCGCCGTCGACGCCGCCCGCTCCGAGTCCATGCCGCACGTCGACTCCGACTGGGGCGCGCTGCTGACCGGGGCGGGATTCACCATCGAGGCCCGGCGGCCCTTCTCCGTCGAGCTGACGGATCCGCCGCCCGCGGCCACCGGCCGTTACGCACGGGCCTGCCTCGGCCGCATCCGCGACCACCTCGGCGACCGGCTCGACGCCGAGGACCTGACCGCCCTCGCCACCCTCCTCGACGGAGAGGGCCCCGACTCCCTCGCGCACCGCTCCGACCTCGTCGTCCGCACGCAACGCACGGTGTGGGTGGCCCGCCGACCGTGAGCAGGCGAGCAGGCGAGCAGGCGAGCAGGCGGGCAGGCGGGCAGGCGGGCGGACAGGCCGCCCGGACCGGGGCCGTGGGGCCCAGGTCCCACCCTCGATCCGAGACGGCCGACGCGCGCGGCGGCGACGGTTGCCCGCCGGCGCGACGGGGAGGAGCTACGGGGCTTCGGCCGGGCGGGTCAGCACCGTGAAGGTCCGGCCGCCCGCCGACCAGGTGCCGGCCGGGGTCCAGCCCGCGGCCTCGGCGTGCCGGGTCAGGGCGGCAGGGCCGACGCGGGCCCAGGGGAACGGCGCGCCGAGGCCTCCCCGGCCGTCGGCCACGCGGACCTCGCAGCGCTCGTCCACGTCGGCCTGCGGAGCCGTCTGCACGCACTCCACGATCAGCGATCCGGTCACCGCCACCACCCCGGCCAACCGCCGCAGCAGCGCCGTCGGGTCCCCGCCGATGCCGATGTTGCCGTCGATCAGGAGCGCCATGTCCCAACGGCCTTCTCCCGGAAGGGAGTCGAAGACCGACCGGTGGAGCGCCGTGCCGCCCGCGCGAGCGGTCCGGGCCACCGCCTCGGGGCTGACGTCGATGCCCAGCGCCCGGTGTCCCCGGGCGGCGAGCGCCGACACCAGCCGGCCCGGACCGCACCCGATGTCGAGGACCGTGCCCCGGCAGCGCCGCAGCACCGTCCGGTCCGCCCCGTCCGGAGCCTCGCACCAGCGCTCCACGTCCAGGGGCAGCAGCCACCCGTCGCCCCGCCGCAGATAGAGCGGACCCCGGCCGCTGCGCAGGGCCACGGTGTAGGGATCGGCGGACCAGGCGGCCGCCGAGGCCCCCGCGATGCCGGGGCCGGCGTCCTCCCTGGCGGTCGTACCGGTCGTACCGTTCGTACCCGTCGTGGCAGGGGTGAGCGTGCTCATCGGCGCACCGCCGACCGCGCCGCGAACACGCCCTCGTCCGGTGCCGGGTGTTCCCGTCGGACGGCGGATCGGTGTCCACCGATCAGGGGGGGTGCCCTCGGAGGGCGGAGCTGCCGTGGCAGGCCGCGACGGGGCCGGATGCGCCTCGACCGGGCTCGTCTCCCTGGTGGGAGGGAGCGGGCTCATCGGTGTGCCGAATCGGTGAGGGCCGTCAACTGCGAGGCGAAACGGCCGGTCGGGGCCTCGGCGGCGACCAGGTGGGCGTCGGCGGCCGTGTCCACGTCCCTGAGCACGGGCAGCTGCCCGGTGCGCAGGCCGGCCGCGCGGAGGCGCTCGTACTGGGCCGCGCCCGTGGTGGGACTCGACATCGGTACCCCGCGCAGGAGGGCGGGGTCCGGAGCGGCCAGCCCGAGGGCCCAGAATCCGCCGTCGACGGCCGGGCCGAACCACGCGTCGTGCGCCGTCCAGTCGACCTCCAGCAGGTCCGGGGTGACCTGCGGGGTGTCCATACCGATCAGCAGCGCCGGTCCGGTGCACGCGGCGAAGGCCGCCGCGAGCCGCAGGTCCAGGGTTCCGCCGCCCTGTGGGCGCACCTCGAAGCCCGGCGGCACCCACGGCCCCGGACGGCCCTCGAGCACGAGGACCCGGCGGTCCGCAGGGGTCCGGGCCACGGCGGCGAGGGTGTCGGCGAGCGCTGCCTCGGCCAACCGGGCCGCTTCGACGGGGGAGAAGGGCGGCGTGAGCCGGGTCTTGACCCGGCCCGGCACCGGCTCCTTCGCGATCACGAGCAGCGTGGTCGGCGCGGTCGGCGTTCGCGGCGTGTGCGGCCTGTGCGGCGCGGTCATCGGGAACCCCCGGCGGGGGAGTCGAGGGTGGGCCGGACCACGGGCGGGTCCGCCAGGACCCGGCTCATGTCGCGGACCGCCTGCCACGTGCCCCGCCAGGTACCCGTCACCTTCGACTTCCCCGACCGCGGCAGGTACGGCACGTCCACCTCCCGGATCCGCCAGCCCGCGTCCGCCGCCCGTACGACCATTTGCAGCGGGTAGCCGGAGCGCCGGTCCGAGAGGTCCAGTCCGAGCAGGTGCTCCCGGCGCGCGGCCCGCATCGGGCCCAGGTCGCGCAGCCGCAGCCCGGTGCGGCGGCGCAGCAGCCGGGCCAGCGCCAGGTTCCCCGCCCGGGCGTGCGCCGGCCAGGCGCCGCGGCCCTGGGGGCGCCGCCGTCCGAGCACCAGATCGGCCTCGCCCGCGGCGACGGAGGCCACGAAGCCGGCCAGCAGCCCGGGGTCCAGCGAGGCGTCGCAGTCGCAGAAGCAGACGAGGTCCGCCTCGGATGCGAGCAGTCCGGCGTGGCAGGCGGCGCCGAATCCCCGCCGGGGCTCCCGCACCACCGTCGCGCCGAGCGACCGCGCGAGGTCGGCGGAGCCGTCGGTGGAGCCGTTGTCCACGACCAGGGGCCGCCAGCCGGCCGGGATGCGGGCAAGGACCCAGGGCAGGGCCTCGGCCTCGTTCAGACAGGGAAGTACGACGTCTACCGTCAAGGATTCGCTCACGATTTCACCGTAGGAACCGAGCCCCCGAGAAAGGGCCGCGGACTCCTTACGAAACGCGGACGTCGCCCCGCACGGCCCCCGTGGGCGGTGCCGACCCGCGTCGACGGATGGGAGGCTGGACGCCATGAGCGGCACGGGCACGAGCAGCGGCGGTACGAGCGGAAGCGGTACGAGCAGCGGCGGTACGAGCGGGAGCGAGGCGGGATCGATACCCGGGGCGGCCGGTCGGATCCTGGTCGTCGACGACGATCCGACCGTGTCCGAGGTCGTCACGGGCTATCTGCGGCGCGCCGGTTTCACGGTGGAGACGGCCGCCGACGGCCCCACCGCCCTCGTATGCGCCGAGCGGACCCGGCCGGACCTGGTCGTGCTGGATCTCATGCTGCCGGGGATGGACGGGCTGGAGGTGTGCCGCAGGCTGCGCGCGAACGGCCGAGTGCCGGTGATCATGCTGACCGCCCGCGGGGACGAGGACGACCGCATCGCGGGGCTGGAGACGGGCGCCGACGACTATGTGACGAAGCCCTTCAGCCCGCGGGAGCTGGTCCTTCGGGTGGCGTCCGTACTGCGGCGCGGCGCGGCTCCGACGGCCGCCGCGGATCCCGGAGCCGCGCGAGCCGGCGGCGGGCGGGAGGCCCGGCTGACGGGCGCCGGGATCACCTTGGACCCGGCCACCCACCGCGCCGCCAAGGAGGGCCGTGAGCTGGCCCTCACGGTCAGGGAGTTCGATCTGCTGGCGCACTTCCTGCGGCATCCCGGACAGGCTCACGGCCGCGAGGAGCTGATGCGCGAGGTGTGGGGCTGGGACTTCGGGGACCTCTCGACGGTGACCGTGCACGTACGCCGCCTGCGCGCCAAGGTCGAGGACGACCCCGGGCAGCCGCGGTTGATCCAGACGGTGTGGGGCGTGGGGTACCGCTTCGAACCGGGCGGCCCGCGGCCGGACAGCCGGTACCCGGCCGGCTCGGGAGAGGAGGTTCCGGCATGAAGGACGTCCTGCTCATCGCCCTGTTCGCGTTCGGTGGCGCGGTGTGCGCGGGGGTGCTCGGCGCACTCGTGCTGAGGCTGGTGCGCCACCGGTCGGTGGCGGTGTCCCTGACCGTGATCGCCGCCGTGGCGGTGACGGCCATGCTGGCCGGGACGCTCGCCGTGGCCGAGGCGATGTTCCTCTCCCCGCACGACCTCGGGGTGGTCACCCTGGTGGTGGCGATGGCGGCGGTGGTCTCGCTGGCCACAGCGCTGCTGCTGGGACGGTGGGTGGTGGCCCGGAGCCGTGAACTCTCGGTGGCGGCACGGGACTTCGGTGACGGCGGCAGCTTCGCGGCGCCGTCCGGACCGGCGACGGCGGAACTGGCCTCGCTCTCCCGGGAGCTGGCGGCGACGAGCGGGAAACTGGCGGCGTCGCGGGAGCGGGAACGGGCCCTGGAGAAGTCCCGGCGGGAGCTGGTGGCCTGGATCTCGCACGATCTGCGGACTCCGCTGGCCGGGCTGCGGGCCATGTCGGAGGCGCTCGAGGACGGCATGGCCGAGGACCCGGAGCGCTACCACCGTCAGATCCGCACCGAGGTGGACCGGCTGAACTCCATGGTCGGGGACCTGTTCGAACTGTCCCGGATCCACGCGGGGGCGCTGGCGCTGAGCCCGAGCCGGATGTCCGTGTACGACCTGGTCGGTGACGCGCTGTCCGGGGTGGACCCGCTGGCGCGGGAGCGTGGCGTACGGCTGGTCGGCGAGGCGGTCGACCGGTTGCCGGTGGAGGTGGACGGCAAGGAGATGACCCGGGTCCTGGCGAACCTGCTGATCAACGCGATCCGGCACACGCCGGCGGACGGGACGGTGGCGATCGCGGCCTCGCTGCGGGCGGGCGCGGTGGTGGTGTCGGTGACGGACGGGTGCGGGGGCATCCCGGCGGAGGACCTGCCGAGGGTCTTCGACACGGGGTGGCGGGGCACGTCGGCGCGGACGCCGGTGCCTTCGGCCGGGGCGGGGCTCGGGCTGGCGATCGTACGGGGCATCGTGGAGGCGCACTCGGGGCGGGCGGTGGTGCGGAACGTGCCGGGGGGCTGCCGCTTCGAGGTGACCTTGCCGGCCCCGGCCTGACCCGGTCCCGGCCTCGGTTCTGAGCGCGTCTGGGCTCGGGCCCGGTTGCTGGGCCCGGCTCGAGGCGGACCCGTTCGCTTCGGGTCCGTGGGCGGGTGCGGGTCCGCTGCCGGGGGCCAGCCCCCGGACCGCCGCGCCTCACACGCCGGCGGGGCTGGGTTTGTCGGCGGGGCTGGGTTTGCCGGCTGGGCTG
>NZ_JBEXOV010000156.1:0-11504 GCF_040611715.1 Streptomyces sp. NPDC006544
GCCCGGAGAGAGCGCCGAAGCGGCCGGTTATGACGCGACTTCTCGGCTCACATCGCCGATTGGCCGAATTCTGTCGGGTGACCGAAATCGTGCGTCCGCGAGGGCCGTGGTCCGGCCGGTGCCGGGGCGGCCGGTCAGGGCCAGGACCGGACGGTCGGCTCCGGCGGCGAAGGCGTCCAGTGCGGCGGCGATGTCCGGGCGGTCCACCCGCTGCGGGACCTGCGCGGCGAATGCCGGGCCCAAAGTGGTTCCGGTGAGCTCGAGGACCCCGGCGAGGTTCAGGTCGGCGCCGTGGCCGGGCACGGTGGCCGCGTTGCGTTCCAGCAGCGCGGCGAGCGCTCCGCCGGGGTCGGCGGCCGCGGCCGCGGCGAGGGGCACCGCGAAACCGCCGGAGCGGTGCTCCGTTCGCAGAGCGGTGGCAAGTACCGCGAGCACCGCTCCGGTCCGGGCATCGAGCACCGGGCCGCCGCACGCCTGGCCGCCCCGTCGCAGCGCGTCCTGTCCGTCGGTCCCGATGGCGAGCTCGAGCACAGCCGGAAGCGGGCGGAACCCGTCCGTCGCGGTGCGGGCGACCTCGGAGGCCCCCAGCACCCGCGCCTGCCGCCATCCCCGCGCGGCCAGCCGTACATACGTCCCGGGCACGACCGTCTCCCGCGGCGCGACCGGCAGCGGCCGCACCCCGAGCCCGTCGCTGCGTACGAGCGCGAGGCCGAGTTCCGGAAGGGCGGTCACGTCCGAAGCCCCCGCCAGCCAGGTCCGCTCCCCCGGCCCCGCCGACTCCGACTCCACCGGCTCCGGCCCCCCGGACTCCGGTCCCGCGGCGGATCCCGGGTCCGGTCCCGGCGGCCCGTGCAGAACCACCCGGGACAGACCGTCGACGGCCTCGTAGCTGGTCACCACCGTCCCGCGGTCGTCCGCGACGAAGCCGCTGCCCCGCGGCCGTCCGGCGAGATCGCAGATCCTGATCAGTTCCGCCGTCACCGCACCACTCCCCGCCACACACGCTCCGTGGTCACGACCGTAGGCAGGTGAAGATCAAGGGGAGAAGCACGCGGGGCGAAAGCGCCCCCTTACGCTCCCTCCATTCACTCCGAGCGCCTGCTCGGACGGGTGAATTAGGGGATCCGGGTGGATAGAGACCTACCCGAGGGGGGTCGTGGAGCGGTGAGCAGCAGGTGCCCTGCGCTCACCGCTCCACGTCGGCGACAGGGAGCGGGACCACGGCCGCGGCGCGGGGCCGCGGCCGTGGTCCCGCGCATCAGACGAAGACCGCCAGCGACTTGGCCTTGCCGCCCTTGCTCTCCACGAGTCCGAGCAGCCGGCCTTCCGGTCCGTAGACCGCGATCGCCTTGCCGTCCGGGTACTCCTGCGGCATGTCCAGCCGCACGCCGTTCGCCAGCAGCCCCGCACGCCGGGCGTCCAGGTCCCAGCGCGGGAAGGCCGCGGCCGCCGCGTCGCCGATCGGCATGACGGTGAGCTCCTCCTGGAGCTGGTCCAGCGTGCGCGCCCGGTCGATCTTGTACGGGCCCACCCGCGTGCGCCGCAGCGCCGTGAGGTGGCCGCCGACGCCGAGGTCGGCGCCCAGGTCACGGGCGAGTGCGCGGATGTACGTACCGCTGGAGCAGACGACGGAGACGATGAGGTCGACGACCTTGGTGCCGTCCTCGGCCTCCGCCTCCCGCAGGTCGTACACCTGGAACGAGGAGACCGTCACCGGACGGGCCGGGATCTCGAAGTCCTCGCCGTCGCGCGCGCGCTTGTAGGAGCGCACGCCCTTGATCTTGATGGCGCTGACCTTGGACGGGACCTGCATGATCTCGCCGGACAGCTTGGCGATGCCCGCGTCCACGGCCTCCCGGGTGACCCCGGCGGCGTCGACGGAGGAGATGATCTCGCCCTCGGCGTCGTCCGTCAGGGTGTTCTGACCCAGCCGGATGGTGCCGAGGTACTCCTTCTCCGTGAGCGCGAGGTGGCCGAGGAGCTTGGTGGCCTTCTCCACGCCCAGGACCAGCACGCCCGTCGCCATCGGGTCGAGCGTGCCGGCGTGGCCCACGCGGCGGGTCTTGGCGATCCCGCGCATCTTGGCTACCACGTCGTGCGAAGTGAAGCCGGACGGCTTGTCCACGATGACCAGGCCGTCCGGAGTCTTCCCTGCGTCGGTGCTCATTCCGCGGTTGCGCCCTCGTCCTCGTCCTCGTCGTCCGGCTTCTTGTACGGGTCGGCGTCGCCGGCGTACTGCGCGCCGGAGGACACCTCACGCACCTGGGCGTCGGAGGCACGCGCCTTGTCGAGGAGCTCCTCGATGCCCTTGGCGGTCTCCGGCAGGGCGTCCGCCACGAACGTCAGGGTCGGCGTGAACTTGGTCTGCGCCGCCCGGCCGACCGCGGAGCGCAGTACGCCCTTCGCGCTCTCCAGGCCCGCTGCCGCGTTGGCCCTGGCCTCGTCGTCGCCGTAGACCGTGTAGAAGACCGTGGCCTCCCGCAGGTCGCCGGTGACCCTGCTGTCCGTGATGGTCACGTGCGTACCGAGGCGGGGGTCCTTGACGCCGCGCTGCAGCTTCTCGGCCACCACCTCCCGGATGAGGTCCGCCAGCTTCTTCGCCCGCGCATTGTCGGCCACTGGTCCGTCTCCTTCTCAAGTCTTGCGGTCAGTCTTCATCACCGTGGAACCGCCGCCGTACCGACAGCAGCTCCACTTCCGGACGCGCCGCGACCAGCCGCTCGCAGCGGTCCAGTACATCCGAGAGGAACCCCGCGTCCCCACTCACCAGAGCGACCCCTATACGGGCCCTGCGGTGCAGGTCCTGGTCGCCCACTTCGGCCGCGCTCACAGAGAACTTGCGCTGGAGCTCGGCCACGATGGGCCGGACGACGGAGCGTTTCTCCTTCAGCGAGTGAACGTCGCCGAGGAGCAGATCGAAGGACAGAGTCCCCACGTACATGCAGATCCGGATATCCCGCCGGTGCGGGGTCGGTGTCCTGCCGGCCGTCGCGCGGCAGGGTCACCAGAACCGTACACGCAACGGCCGGGGCCGATCGACGGATATTCCGCCGACCGGCCCCGGTGTCACGACACGGTGCGAACCGCCTCGCGCTTACGCGCGGGGCTTCTCGCGCATCTCGTACGTCGCGATGACGTCGTCGATCTTGATGTCGTTGTAGGAACCGAGGTTGATACCGCCCTCGAAGCCTTCGCGGATCTCGGTGACGTCGTCCTTGAAGCGGCGCAGACCGGAGATGGTGAGGCTCTCGGCGATGACCTTGCCATCGCGCAGGAGCCGCGCCTTGGTGTTGCGCTTGACCTCGCCGGAGCGGATGAGAACACCCGCGATGTTGCCCAGCTTGGACGAGCGGAAGACCTCGCGGACCTCCGCCGTACCGAGCTCGACCTCTTCGTACTCCGGCTTGAGCAGACCCTTGAGGGCCGCCTCGATCTCCTCGATGGCCTGGTAGATCACCGAGTAGTAGCGGACGTCGACACCCTCGCGGTCCGCCATCTGCGCGGCACGGCCGGCCGCACGGACGTTGTAACCGATGACGATGGCGTCGGAGCCCATCGCCAGCGAGATGTCGGACTCGGTGACCGCACCCACACCGCGGTGCAGGACCCGGATGTCGACCTCTTCACCGACGTCGAGCTGGAGCAGCGAGGACTCGAGAGCCTCGACCGCACCGGACGCGTCGCCCTTGATGATGAGGTTGAGTTCCTGGACCAGACCGGCCTTGAGCACGGAGTCGAGGTCCTCGAGGGACACGCGACGGACGCGCTTGGCGAAGTTGGCGTTGCGCTCTCGCGCAGCACGCTTCTCGGCGATCTGACGGGCCGTACGGTCCTCGTCCACGACGAGGAAGTTGTCGCCGGCGCCGGGGACGTTGGTGAGACCCAGGACCAGGACGGGGGTCGACGGACCCGCTTCCTCGACGTTGTTGCCCTTGTCGTCGAGCATGGCGCGCACGCGGCCGTAGGCGTCGCCCACGACCATCGTGTCGCCGACGCGGAGGGTACCGCGCTGGACGAGGACGGTGGCAACGGCACCGCGGCCGCGGTCGAGGTGGGACTCGATCGCAATACCCTGAGCGTCCTGCTCCGGGTTGGCGCGCAGGTCGAGCGAGGCGTCGGCGGTGAGGACGACGGCCTCGAGCAGGGAGTCGATGTGCAGACCCTGCTTGGCGGAGATGTCGACGAACATCGTGTCGCCGCCGTACTCCTCGGCGACCAGACCGAACTCGGTGAGCTGACCGCGCACCTTGACCGGGTCGGCACCCTCGACGTCGATCTTGTTGACCGCGACGACGATCGGGACGCCGGCGGCCTTGGCGTGGTTCAGCGCCTCGATCGTCTGCGGCATGACGCCGTCGTTGGCCGCGACCACGAGGATCGCGATGTCGGTCGACTTGGCACCACGGGCACGCATGGCGGTGAACGCCTCGTGACCGGGGGTGTCGATGAAGGTGATCTTGCGCTCTTCACCGTTGACCTCGGTACCGACCTGGTACGCACCGATGTGCTGCGTGATGCCACCGGCCTCGCCCGCAACGACGTTCGTCTTGCGGATGGCGTCGAGCAGTCGGGTCTTACCGTGGTCGACGTGACCCATGACGGTCACGACCGGCGGACGCGGCATGAGGAATTCCTCGCCGCCCTCGTCCTCGCCGAACTCGATGTCGAAGCCCTCGAGGAGCTCGCGGTCCTCTTCCTCCGGGCTGACGATCTGAACGACGTAGTTCATCTCGCCGGCCAGCATCTCGAGCGTCTCGTCGGAGACGGACTGCGTGGCAGTGACCATCTCGCCGAGGTTCATCATCACGGCGACGAGCGACGCCGGGTTGGCGTTGATCTTCTCCGCGAAGTCGGTGAGGGACGCACCGCGCGACAGGCGAACGGTCTCGCCATGGCCGCGGGGCAGCATCACGCCGCCGACGGACGGGGCCTGCATGGCCTCGTACTCCTGGCGCCTCTGACGCTTGGACTTGCGACCACGACGGGCCGGACCGCCGGGACGGCCGAAGGCGCCCTGCGTGCCACCACGGGCACCGGGACCACCGGGACGCCCGCCGAAGCCGGGACGACCGCCGCCGCCGGCACCGGCCGGACCGCCGCCGAAGCCGCCACCACCGGGACGGGGACCGCCGAAGCCGCCGCCGCCGCCGGGACGCGAGCCCGGACCGGCCGGACGGCCGGCGAAGCCGCCGCCCGCGGGACGGCCCGCGCCACCGGCGCCGCCGGGACGGGCGCCGCCCGCACCGGGACCACGGCCACCGGGGCCGCCACCGGGACGGGGACCGGGACCGCCGGCAGCGGGACGCTGCGGCATCATGCCCGGGTTCGGACGGTTACCACCGGGAGCACCACCGGGACGCGGGGCACCGCCCTGCGGGCGGGGCATCCCGCCCGGGGTCGGACGGCCTGCGCCCTGACCCTGGGGACGCGGGGCGCCGCCGGGGCCGCCCTGCGGACGGGGAGCACCCTGGCCGCCGCCGGCGCCGGGGGCACCGGGACGGGGAGCGCCGGCCGGACGGGGCGCCTGCGGGCGCGCCATGCCGGTGGAGCCACCAGAGGTGAAGGGGTTGTTGCCCGGACGGGGACCGGCCGGACGGGAGCCCTGGGGACGCGGAGCCTGGGCACCGGGACCGGCGGGACGCTCGGCACGCGCCGGAGCGGCACCGGCCGGACGCGGGGCGCCGGGACGGGCGCCGGCCTGGCCGCCCTGACCCTGGGCCGCGGGGCGCTGCTGCGCCGGACGCGGGCCGGGGGTGGCACCGGGACCGGCGGGCCGGTCGGTGCGCGCCGGGGCAGCGGCGGCCGGAGCCGCCGGAGGCGCGGAGAACTCGGTCGCCACGGGAGCCGCCGGAGCGGGCTTCGAGGGGGCCGGAGCCTTCGGGCCGGGACGCGGGCCGCCGGTGGCGGCCGGGGTCACCGGGGCGGGGGCGCTGACGGCCGGGGCCTCGGCGACGACCGGCTTGGGGGCCGGGGCGCCGGGCTTCGGGGCAGCGGGACGTGCGGCCGCGCCGGGGGTCGGAGCCCCGGGCTTGGCGGGGGCGGCCTTGCGGGGCTCGCCCGGCTTCGCAGCGGACTTGCCGGCGTTGCCGCCGGGTCCCTGCAATGCATCGGTCAACTTGCGTACAACCGGCGCCTCGATCGTCGAGGACGCCGAACGGACGAACTCACCGAGTTCCTGGAGCTTGGCCATGACGACCTTGCTCTCAACTCCGAACTCCTTGGCGAGTTCGTATACCCGGACCTTAGCCACTTCGCTCCTTTTAGGTCCGGGTTACGCCGGACCGTGTCTACTTCATGCTCGTACTCATCGCGTACTCATCGAGGGGTGCTCATCGCAATCTCGACCTACTTCCAACTCGCGAGGTACCTGACCGCACGGTGATCCGTGCCGTACTACGTCTTCTTCTTACGGTGTCGCCCCGGCCTCGTCGGCCACGGCATTGCGCAGATCCACCGTGTCGAGCGGTCCTGCGGACTTGAAGGCCCGGGAGAACGCCCTGCGGCGGACCGCCTGGTCGAGGCAGACCACGGCGGGGTGCACGTAGGCACCCCGGCCGGGCAGCGTACCGCGTGGATCGGGGACGCATTCGTCACCGACCGCCACGATGCGCAGCAGCTCGTTCTTGGCCGCTCGCTCCCGGCACCCGATACAGGTGCGCTCGGGGCATGCGCGGGCTTGCGTCCGGCCAGACACGCTTAAGTCTACCTCCCCGCACCGACCTCACCCCTTCGGGCGAAAAATCGAACGGATGTTGTCGTGATCCTGGCCGTGCGGTGCGACTGTGGACAGTCGCGCACGTCGGACCGGTTCTCGGTGGATCGATGGTTCCTGTGTACCGCCCGGTAAGCCCCGGGCGGTACCGGTTTTATTCCCCGCGCCGCTCGTCCTGGCGCTCGCCGCGCCCGTCGCGGCGGTCGTCACGGCGCTCGCCGCGCTCGCGGCCGTCCTCGTCCGAGGGCTGCTCGGTGTCGGGACGGATGTCGATGCGCCAGCCGGTGAGGCGGGCGGCGAGGCGGGCGTTCTGGCCCTCCTTGCCGATGGCCAGCGACAGCTGGTAGTCGGGCACGGTCACCCGCGCGGAGCGGGTGTCCCAGTCGACGACCTCGACCTTGCTCACCCGTGCGGGCGACAGGGCGTTGGCGACCATCTCCGCCGGCTCGTCCGACCAGTCGACGATGTCGATCTTCTCGCCGTGCAGCTCGGCCATCACGTTGCGCACGCGGCTGCCCATCGGGCCGATGCAGGCGCCCTTCGGGTTGAGGCCGGAACGGGTGGACCGGACGGCGATCTTCGTGCGGTGACCGGCCTCACGGGCGATCGCGCAGATCTCGACGCTGCCGTCGGCGATCTCCGGGACCTCCAGCGCGAACAGCTTCTTCACGAGGTTCGGGTGGGTGCGCGAGAGGGTCACGGACGGACCGCGGACACCCTTCGCCACCCGCACGACGTACGCCTTGATGCGCAGTCCGTGCGTGTACTCCTCACCGGGCACCTGCTCCTGCACGGGCAGGATGGCTTCCAGCTTGCCGATGTCGATGAGGACGTTCTTCGGGTCCTTGCCCTGCTGCACCACGCCGGTGATGACATCACCCTCGCGGCCCAGGAACTCGCCGAAGGTCAGGTCGTCCTCGGCGTCGCGCAGACGCTGCAGGATCACCTGCTTGGCGGTCGTCGCGGCGATGCGGCCGAAGTCCGACGGGGTGTCGTCGAACTCCTTGGCCTCCTGGCCCTCTTCCAGGTCCCTCGGGTCCTCGGTCGCCCACACGATCACGTGACCGTTGGTGCGGTCGAGCACGACGCGTGCGCGCCGGAAGCTTCCCTCGGTGCGGTGGTACGCGATGAGGAGGGCCGACTCGATCGCCTCGACGAGCAGGTCGAAGGAGATCTCCTTCTCCCGGACCAGACCCCGCAGGGCACTCATGTCGATGTCCACGACTACGCCTCCTCTTCCTTCTTGTCCTTGCGGTTGAACTCGATCTCGACACGCGCCTTGGCGATGTCGGTGAATGCGATGCGCCGGGCGGTCGCCTTGCGGCCCTTCACGCCCGGGACTTCGAGGTCGATGCCCTCGTCGTCCACGTCGAGAATGCGGGCGATCATTTCCCCGCCGTCGGCCGTCTGGAACTTCACGAGGCGACCGGTCGCCCGGATGTAGTGACGGTGCTCGGTCAGCGGGCGGTCAGCGCCCGGCGAGCTCACCTCGAGGACGTACTCGTCCTCGCCCATCGCTCCGGTCTCGTCCAGCAGGTCCGAGACCTCGCGGCTCAGCTCGGCACACGCGTCCAGCTCCACGCCTTCGTCGGAGTCCACGATGATCCGCAGCATCCGGCGCTTGCCCGCCTTGGACGTCTCGATCTCTTCGAGGTCCAGGCCCTTGGCGGCGACGAGGGGCTCCAGCAACCCGCGCAGCCTGTCGCTCTGGGTGGTGCTCATCCGGGTGACTCCTCGGCCGCGTGTGCTGTTGTGGTTTCGTCGTGTGTCAGGTCAAAGGGTATCCGGTCGCGGAGGGTGTTGCCGTCCGCGCTGCGGGCGGGCCCCCCGGGTACCGTGATCACACCCTGCCTCGCCGTCACCCAAGGACGTCCCCGTGCCCTCGATCATGCCGTCGCGAAGAAGCCTGCTCGCCGGGGCCACGGGCATCGCCGGCGCCGCGCTGCTCAGCGGCTGCTCCGACGGGGCCCCGCCCGGCGCGGAGCCCGAGATTCCACTCGAACGGCGGATGCGTGACACAGCCGTACGTGACAGTGGGCGCCTGCTGGAACGTTACGACACGACGAGCGCCGCCCATCCGGCCCTGGCCGAGCGCCTCGCACCGCTGCGCGCCTCGGTCGCCTCGCACACGGCGGCCCTCGCCGCCGGGGACGGCGCCTCCCCGTCCCCGGAGCGTTCCGCCTCCCGCTCCGCGTCCCCGCGTGCGGCCTCCCCGTCCGCCACGCCGGCCGCCGCGCCCTCCGCCGCCGAGCCGGTGCCGCCCCAGCCCGCCGACGCGCTGAGCGCCCTCGCGGACGCCGAGCGGAGCCTGGCCGAGGCGCGGACGATCTCCCTCGCCGAGGCCCCCGGGGAGCTGGCCCGGATGCTGGCCTCGGTGGCCGCCTGCGGCCACGTGCACGCCTATCTGCTGACCACCCCCCAGGGAGCCTCCTCGTGACCCGCGAACCCTCCCCCGCCGGCCCGGTCCTGGAGGCCGCGCAGGCCGCGCTCGCCGCCGAGCACGCGGCCGCGTACGGCTACGGGGTGATCGGCGCCCGCGCCGCGGCGGCCCGCGCCGCCGAGGCCCGTGAGGCGTACGGCGGCCACCTCGCGCGCCGCGACGCGCTGGCCCGCACCGTGCGCGAGCTGGGCGGTTCCCCCCGGCCGGCCGAGGCCGCGTACACCCTGCCGTTCGCGGTGCGCACGGCGGGCGACGCCGAGCGGCTGGCCGCCGTGATCGAGGACCGGGTGGCGGGCGCCTACTCCGATCTGGTGCGGTCCGCCGAGGGGCGGCTGCGCCGCGAGGCGGCCGACGCGCTGAGCGCGGCGGCCGTGCGCGCGGCACGCTGGCGCGGTGTCGGCGTAGCCTTCCCTGGGCTCACGGAACGCGCGGCCGCCGCGCAGAACTAGCGCGCGGCCGGCGCGCACGCAGCCGCGACGAGCCCGCACACAGCTGAAAGGGACCCCTCACGCATGGCTTTCGAACCGCCGCAGCGGCTCGTACGGGCGCTCGGCGAGATGCCGGAGTCGGCGCGGACGGCGCAATGGCTGGAGCAGTTGCCCCGGCTCGCGCAGTCCGCGCTGCTCCGGCGTGAGGTACAGGTCCAGCGGGTGCAGGCCCCGGGCGGCCGCGGCAGCCTGGTCGTCCTCGTCCGGTACCCCGACGGGACCCCGGCCACGGTGAAGCTGGCCCCGCCGGCCCTGCGGCCCGACCGGGAACTGGCCGCGCTGGCGCACTGGGGCGGCTTCGGGGCCGTACGGGTCCTCGACTCCCGCCATCACGAGGAGGACGGCGCTCTGCTGCTGGAGCGGCTGCACCCCGAGGTGTCCCTGCGGTCGCTGCCGGAGGCCAAGGCGCTGCTGGAGGCCTGCGGCACGCTGCGCAGGCTCTGGGTGGCCCCGGCCGGGGGCCACGGCTGGGAGACGGTCGCCGAGCGCACGTCGGCGCAGGCCGAGGTCCTGCGCAAGGCCCCGCCGGAGACCGCGGAGCTGGCCTCGGCGGCGCTCGCGGTCCGCGAGGAGCTGCTGGCCGCCCCGGCGGAGGAACTGCTGCTGCACGGGAACTTCCGGCAGGGCAAGGTGCTGGCGGGCGAGCGAGCGCCGTGGCTGGCGGTGGGGCCGGACCCGATGGTCGGCGAGCGCGCGTACGACCTGGCGCGGCTGGTCCGGGACCGGATCGAGGACCAGGTGGCCTCCTCGACGGGGGCCTCGGGCGCCCGGCGCCGGGTGAACAAGCTGGCCGACGCCCTGGAGATGGACCGGGAGCGGCTGCGGGGGTGGACGCTGTTCCGGGCCGTCGAGTCGGGCAACCGGGCACTGGCGGCGGGTCGGCGCCAGGACGCGGAGATGCTGCTCGAGTTCGCGGGCTGGATGTAGGGCATAAGCCTGGTAGGGGCACGCCCCTACCAGGAGGACGTGCCCCACGGGAGGCCGTCATGGTCGAGGAAGTTCTGACCGCGGCAATCGCCGCGGGCGTGGGAGTCGTGGCCTACGTGGGCGCCGCCTCCCGGGTGGTGCGGCAGTACGAGCGGGGCGTCGTCTTCCGGCTCGGCCGGCTGCGCGGGAGCCTGCGGGGACCTGGCTACACGATGGTCATCCCCTTCGTGGACCGGATACACAAGGTGAACCTGCAGATCGTGACGATGCCGGTGCCGGCCCAGGAGGGCATCACCCGGGACAACGTCACGGTCCGGGTGGACGCGGTGGTCTACTTCAAGGTCGTGGACGCGGCGAACGCGATCATCGCGGTGGAGGACTACCGGTTCGCCGTCTCGCAGATGGCACAGACCTCGCTGCGGTCGATCATCGGCAAGTCCGACCTGGACGATCTGCTGTCCAACCGGGAGATGCTGAACCAGGGCCTGGAGCTGATGATCGACAGCCCGGCGGTGGGGTGGGGCGTCCAGATCGACCGGGTGGAGATCAAGGACGTGTCGCTGCCCGAGACCATGAAGCGGTCCATGGCCCGGCAGGCGGAGGCCGACCGGGAGCGGCGGGCCCGTGTCATCAACGCGGACGCGGAGCTGCAGGCCTCGCACAAGCTGGCCGAGGCGGCGGCGGTCATGTCGGACCAGCCCGCCGCGCTGCAGCTGCGGCTGCTCCAGACGGTGGTCGCGGTCGCCGCCGAGAAGAACTCCACCCTGGTGCTGCCGTTTCCGGTGGAACTCCTCCGGTTCCTGGAACGCGCGGCTCCGGCGCCGCAGCCCGGCCCGGCCGAAGCCGGTGCCGCCGGTCGCGGCCGGTTGCAAACTGACGGGCGGATCCTGGCGCAGCCCCTACGCCAACCTGATCGTCACCGACGCCGGTCGGCTCG
>NZ_JBEXOV010000157.1:0-11245 GCF_040611715.1 Streptomyces sp. NPDC006544
GGGGGGGCCCCCCCCCCCCGGCCCGGCCCCCCGGCACGAAGGGGCGCACGAGCGCCCTGCCGGGCCGGGGACCCGAAGTAGCCGTCGGAGGGGGGTGGTTGCCGCGAGGCCACGATTCGTTCGGCGGCCGCGTCAGCCGCTAAGGTGCCAGGTCAAGACCGCACCTCGTTCGACCCGGGGGCCGGCCAGGGCTCTGCACAGGGGTGTCGCCCCCAGGTTGCCGCGCTGATCCTGCCCGCCTGCCCGGCCGGGGATACGGGGCCGGTCCTCAGGGCGGGGCAGTCGGGCCCCGGCCGACGGGTCAGGAGGAACGAGTGGCACAGGTCATCGCCGAGGTCTCAAGGACGTTCAACGAGTTCCTGCTCCTGCCGAACCGGACGCGGACCGAATGCTCGGCCGAAACCGTCGACCTGCGCACGCCGCTGGTGCGGCACGTCGCGGGCGAGGCGCCGGCGATCGAGCTGCAGTCCCCGTTCACATCGGCGATCATGCAGGCCGTCAGCACACCCGACCTCGCGATCGCGCTCGCGCGCAACGGCGGTTTCAGCTTCCTGCACCACAACCAGCCGATCCGGGACCAGGCCGCGGCGGTCCGCCAGGTGAAGAACTTCAAGGCCGGGTTCGTCACCAGCGATACCAACGTCCGCCCTGACGACAGCCTGGGCCACCTGGTCGACGTCATGCGCCGCACGGGCCACAGCACCGCCGCGGTCACCCATGACGGGAGCGCCACGGGCCGCCTGATCGGCCTCGTGACCTCCCGGGACTTCCATCCCCAGCGTCATGATCTGGACGGACCGGTCAGCGGCCGGATGGCCGCCGTCGCCGACCTTGCCCATGCGGGGCCCGACATCACGCTCTCCGAGGCCAACGCCCGGCTGTGGGACGAACGGCTGGACTGCCTCCCGGTGCTGGACACCGAGGGCAGTCTGCAGCATGTGGTGTTCCGCTCCGACTACGCGGACAACAAGCGCTTCCCGAACCAGGTCGTGGACGCCGCCAAGCGTCTGCGCGTGGGCGCGGGCATCAACACCCATGACTATCGGGAGCGTGTCCCGGCCCTGCTGGAGGCGGGCGTGGACGCGGTGTGCTTCGACTCGTCCGACGGCTACAGCGACTGGCAGGCGCAGGCCCTGTCCTGGGTGAAGAAGCACTACCCGGAGATCCCGGTCGGCGGCGGCAACGTGGTCGACGGCGAGGCGTTCACCTTCCTCGCCGAGGCGGGGGCGGACTTCGTCAAGGTCGGGGTGGGCGGCGGCTCCATCTGCATCACCCGGGACCAGAAGGGCATCGGCCGCGGCCAGGCCAGCGCCGTGCTGGACGTCGCGGCCGCCCGGGACGCCTTCCGCGAACGCACCGGCGAGTACGTGCCGATCTGCTCCGACGGCGGGCTGGTGCACGACTACCACGTGGCCCTGGCGCTGGCGATGGGCGCCGACTTCGTCATGATGGGGCGCTACTTCGCGCGTTTCGACCAGGCGGCCGGCGCGAAGCTGCCCACCCGTGACGGCTTCGTGAAGGAGTACTGGGGCGAGGGCTCGAACCGGGCCCGCAACTGGCAGCGCTACGGCCAGGGAGGCCAGGGGCTGGTCTTCGAGGAAGGCGTCGACGGCTACGTACCCTACGCGGGCGACCTCAACGAAGGCCTCGCCCTGACCGTCGCCAAGCTCAAGACCACGATGGTCTCCTGCGGCTCCACCACCTTGCCGGAGTTCCAGGCCACAGCCCGGCTGACCCTGGTCTCGGACCAGAGCTTCCAGGAGAGCCACGCCAATGTCACCCTGCGGGACGCCCCGGCGACGGTCTCCTGAGAGCTCTCCCGATGGGGAGGGGCCCGTATGCAGGGTCACGAGACGACGCCCGGCGGCGCGGTCACGCCCCCTCCGTTCCGTACGCCGCCCACGCCCCGAGGGCGAAACCGCCGCCCTCGCGCCGGACTTCTACGGCGCCCGACCCACCGAAGTGCGCCGGTATGAGCAACTCCTTTTCGGTGGCGGCTCGTTCGAGGATCCGACGGCGGCTTGCCGCTGCCCGGTCCGCGTCCAGGCAGAAGCAGCTGTTGCAGGAGGGGTCGAGGATCTGGACCGGGCTGTGCAGAAGGTCGCCGACGAAGACCGCCCGGTCGCCCCCGGACGCGAGCCGCAGCACGGACGACCCGGGCGTGTGGCCGGGCGCCGACTCCAGAGTGAGGTGTTCGTCGATGCGGTGGGCGCCGTCCCACAAGACCGACTGCCCGGCCCGGTGGACGGGCGCGACGCTGTCCTCGTAGATCAGCCGGTCGTCCTCCCGGAGGCCGTTCCCGTACGCGTTGTCCGGACCGAAGTGGAAGTCGTCCGCGGCCGGTACGAGGTACTGGGCGTTGGGGAAGGTCGGTTCCCACCCGGCCTCCGCACCGGCCGTGTTCCAGCCGACGTGGTCGCCGTGGATGTGGGTGTTGACGACGACGTCGACGTCCTGCGGCCGGACGCCGGCCCGCGCGAGCCCACCCAGGAAATCCCCCTGCCAGTGGTGGAACCGCGGCGAGCCGGGCCGCTCCCGCCCGTTCCCGACGCCGGTGTCGACCAGAACGGTCCGTCCGCCGCTGCGCAGCACCCAGGTCTGCAACGCCACCACCGCCCTGTCGCTGTCCGGCTCCCAGTGGTCGGGTGCCAGCCAGTCCTCGTTGCTCTTCCACACCTCGGCGCCGGACTGCGGAACCAGGGTGCGCGCGGGGGCGAACGCCTCCTGCCACTCGACGACCCGGATGACCTCGACGTCGCCGAACATCATGCTCTGCTTGCTCTCGCTCTCCATGCACTCGACTCTAGGGAGGGTCGATGAGGCGCTCAATGCCTGGGGGACTCAAGGGAATACGCATCCGTCTCACCATTGACGTCACGGGTACGCTGGCCCGATGGACGTGGTGAGCGACGCGGTCTCGGCGATACGCATCGGGCGCCCTTCCTCCCACCGGGTGCGGGTGGACGGGAAGTGGTGCGTACGACTCCCTCCGTACGACGGCGCGGGCTTTCACGTGGTGCTGGAGGGCAGTTGCTGGCTGCTGCCCGACGGGGGCTCCGCCGTTCTGCTCGGAGCCGGCGACGTGGTGCTGCTGCCCCACGGAACCGGGCACGTGATCGCCGACGCCCCTGCCGATGCGGCCGCCGTCGGGCAGGCGGTGTCCTTCGAGCGGTGGCTCGCGGGGGACGCGCCGCGACGGACCCACGTCACCTCCGGCGGAGTGGAGATGCTCTGCGGCAAGTACCGGCTCGACCGCAGTCGCATGCACCCGCTCATGGCGGAACTGCCGGAGGTCGTCCACCTCCCGAACCGCATGGGTTCCCAGGCCGAACTGCGCGCCGCCATCGACCTGTTGGGGCACGAACTCGGCACACAAGGGCCCGGATCCTGCCTCGCGGTGCCCAGCCTGCTGGACCTCCTCCTCGTCTACATGATCCGCTCCTGGGCCGCCCGGGGGACCGGCACCTGGCCGGCGGTACTGGGGGACCCGGTGGCGGCCGCCGCCCTCCGGGCCCTGCACTCGGACCTGGCCGCCCCGTGGACCAACGAGCTGCTCGCCGCCGAGGCAGGCGTGTCCCGCGCCACCCTGGCGCGCCGCTTCACCAGCCTCGTGGGCCGTCCGCCGATGGCCTACCTCACCTGGTGGCGCCTCACCTTCGCCGCCACCCTGCTCCGCGATACCCCGGATCCCCTGGCGGCCGTCGCCCGCCGCGTCGGCTACAGCACCCCGTACGCCCTCTCCCACGCCTTCAGCCGGGAATTCGGCACGACTCCGGGGCAGTACCGGGCCTCGGCGGCGCGGCGAGCGGTCTCCACGTGAACGGACGCGGCGAACCGTCATCCGTGCTGCCCGCGCTCCGGTTTCGGCGATCGGCGAGGGCAGCGCGGAGCCCCCACCCGGAGGCAGGGGCTCCTTCGGCAGCGCGCGGGAGACGTCGGTCAGGTCAGCACGGCCTGATGGAGAAGACGGGAGTCCAGTCCACTCCGCCACTGCTGCCCTTTGCGGTGTGGTAGAAGCGCACGGAGCCGTCGGAGTTGTAGAACCAGGCCGTCGTCCCCCAGGTCTGGTTGTTGTTGAACGAACCGACGCCGACCCCGCCGAAGCCGTACAGCCCGCAGTAGTAGTAGTCGTAGAAAGAGCCGCGTCCGTCCGTGATGCAGAGGTGACCGCTTCCGCACGCCAGGGCGGCACCCGGGGCGGCGAGGTCCCTGGCCTCGGACTGGCCCGGCGCGGTGAGCGTCACCGCGCCGAACCCGGTGGCGAGTCTGTTCGCCGAGATCTGCCGGGCCCCGGCGTGAGCGGCGAGGTAGGCGTCGACCTCGTTCTGGAGCCGGCCCGCCTGGGCCTCGGTCAGCCCTGCCGCTCGAGCCTGTCGGCCGTACCCGGACGGCTGGGCCGCTGCCTGAGCCGCCCCGCCCAGGGACATGCCCCCCAGTAGAGCGGCCGTGGCGGCAACCACCGCGAAGAGCTTGCGCACGTACATGCCTGCTTCCCCTCCTCATCGAGGCGGGGGCTTCTCCGTCGGTCGCTCCCGCGCCTACCGACGGTCCTCCACGGGCGGGGCGAGCACCATGGTTTCACCCCTGGCCGAACAGTGCGGGGAGGAGACCGCTCGAGACACGGCGCGGTACCGGCCGGGGGTTATCCCCCCGGCAAGCCGGAGGAGGACCGCAGTGCGACGCCCGGCCGTCGCGGGCCATGATCGTTTCGTCCCAGTGCACAGCGAAACGAGGAGCGACCGGCATGACCGCGCACAAGCAGACCCTCGGCCGACGCAGACTGCTCGCCGCATCGGCCGGGCTCGCGGCCAGCGTCCTGCTGGCCCCGGCAGCCTCCGCCACACCCGCCTCCGCGGTGACGAACGGGGGGCAGGCCGAGGCGCTCCGCGTGCTGGAGCGCGCCGCCCACCCGCTGCGGTCGACGGAACCGGGCGGCCGCACCACCGACCTGAAGGCGCTGACGGCCATGATCGGCGACGCCAAGGTGGTCGGACTGGGCGAGGCCACCCACGGCTCGCACGAGTTCTTCACCATGAAGGAACGCGTGTTCCGCCATCTCGTCGAGGAGAGGGGTTTCACCACCTTCGCCCTCGAGATGAGCTGGACAGCAGGCCTGCGGATCGACGAGTACCTCCAGGGGGGCGCAGGCAACGCCCGGCAGATCGCCGGGGAGGAACTGGCCGGATCCCCGTGGGAGCGCGAGGAATTCGTCAGCCTCATCGGCTGGATGCGGCAGTACAACGACCGGCACCCCGGCCGGAAGGTCCATTTCATGGGCAACGACGTCGGAGCGCCGAAACTCGGCGACGCCGTCTTCGACCGGGTCACCTCGTACGTCCGCGCGAGCCACCCCCAGGACCTCGCGCGCCTCGAGAGCCTGTACGCGGGCCTGCGGCCCCTCGACGACGTCTTCGCCTACCTGGGCAAGCCCGTCGCCGAACGACGCGACAACGCCGTCGTCGCCCAGCGGGCACTCGACCTGGTCATGGCGAACAAGGGCCCCGGCGGTGACGCCTACGAGTGGGCCGAGCAGCACGCCCGCAACATCGCCCAGACCTTCGCCTTCGCCTCCCTCGACCTGTCCGATCCGGAGTCCGTGTCGGCCGCGGAGCACCTGCGCGACCGGGTCATGGCCGAAAACACCGTCTGGTGGCACCGGCGCACCGGCGACAAGATGCTGCTGTCGGCGCACAACGGGCACGTAGGTTACCTGTCCAGCGACCCCGTGATGTATCCCACGACACAAGGCGTCTTCCTGCGCGACACCCTGGGCGGGAACTACGCCGCCATCGGCTTCACCTTCGACCGGGGGTCGTTCCTCACCGCAACCACCCTCGGCGGGGCCTGGGACAAGGTCACCGTCCCCGCGGCCACCCCCGACATGCACGAGTACACCCTCGACCGGGTCCGCCCCCGCGACTACTACCTCGACCTGCGCACCCTGCCGCTCGTGGGACGTGCCTGGCTGAACGTTCCCCGGCCCGTCTACGAAGCCGGTTCGTCCTTCAGGAAGGACCCGCTCCCCACCCTGGCGATCGGCCGGGCCTACGACATCCTCGTCCACCTCCACCAGGTACGCGAAGCCACCCGTCTCTGACCACCCGCGCAGGGTGCCCCCGCTCCCGTACGGGCAGCGGGACGCCCCGTCGCGGACGGCCGGCCCGCCCCCTCGGCCGCCGCGGAATCCCCCCGCACGGTGGCCGTCCGTGCGGGGAAGGGTGGAGGAACGGCGCACGAGTCCGCGGGCCCCGGGCCGGGAGATCCTGGACCCGAGCCGTCCGGATGGCAGGATGGCGGGATGGACTTCCTGCGCAGGAACAACGTAAAGGTCATCGGATCGACCGGCAGGCCGGTGGTGATGCTGGCGCACGGGTTCGGCTGCGACCAGAACATGTGGCGCCTCGTGGTGCCCGCGCTGGCCGAGGAGTTCCAGGTGGTCCTGTTCGACTACGTGGGGTCGGGCGGCTCCGATCCGACCGCCTGGAGCGAGGAGCGGTACGCGTCGCTGGACGGATATGCCCGCGACGTGATCGAGATCTGCGAGGCCCTGGACCTGCGGGACGTCTCCTTCGTCGGGCACTCGGTCAGCGCCATGATCGGGGTCCTCGCGGCGGCCGGGGCCCCCGAGCGGCTCTCCTCCCTGGTCATGGTCGGCCCTTCACCGTGCTACATCGACGACGGCACCTACCGCGGCGGCTTCAGCGCCGAGGACATCGACGAGCTGCTCGAGTCCCTCGAGTCGAACTACCTCGGCTGGTCTGCCGTCATGGCGCCCGTGATCATGGGCAACGCGGACCGTCCCGAGCTGGGAGAGGAGCTGACCAACAGCTTCTGTGCCACCGACCCCGCCAAGGCCCGCGTCTTCGCCCGCACCACGTTCCTCTCCGACAGCCGGGACGACCTGAAGTCGGTGAAGGTGCCGACGCTGGTCCTGGAATGCACCCAGGACGCGATCGCACCGCGCGAGGTCGGCGCCTACGTCCACTCCGCCATCGCGCACAGCCGCCTCGTCACCCTCGACGCGACGGGCCACTGCCCCCAGCTCAGCGCCCCCGAGGCCACCGCATCAGCCATCAGGGCGTTCGTGAGGAACCCGCGGTGATGTGCCGCACCGCCCAGAACCCGGAGCGGCCCGACAGCGAAGAGGAAGCCACCGACGCCGTGTTCTCCACCCTGTTGGAGGACACCGTCGAGGAGCTCTACGAGTCGGCGCCCTGCGGCTACCTGTCCACCCTGATGGACGGCACCATCGCCAAGGTCAACGAAACCCTCCTCGGCTGGCTCGGCCTCACGCGCGGGGAAGTCGTGGGCCGCAAGCGCTTCACCGATCTGCTCACGGTCGGGGGCAAGCTCTACCACGAGACGCACTTCGCCCCACTGCTGCGCATGCAGGGCGAGGTCGGCGAGATCGCGCTGGAGCTCAGGACGTCCGACGGCAGACGGCTCCCGGTCCTGGTCTCCTCCCGGGTGAAGACGAGCGGCGACGGCGAACCGATGCTGATCCGCACCACCGTCTTCGACGCACGACAACGCCGCGCCTACGAAAACGAACTGCTCCGCGAGCGCAAGGCGGCGGAGGAGACCCAGCGCCAGGCCGAAGCCGACCGGGAGCGGCTGCGGGAGGCCCTCTCGGTACTCCAGCAGAGCCTGCTGCCCGCCACGCTCCCCGCGGTACCGGGCATGGAGGTGGCCTCCCACTACCACACGGCATCCGTGGACCGGCTCGGCGGAGACTTCTACGACCTCTTCCCGCTGGACGACAGGCGCTGGGCGTTCTTCCTCGGAGACGTCTGCGGCAAGGGCCCCCAAGCCGCGGCCGTGACCTCCCTGGCGCGCTACACCCTGCGCGCCGCAGCCCTCCACGATCCCGACCCCGTGGCAGCGCTGACCACCCTGAACACCGTGCTCCACGAGCGGTTCACGGGAGAGGACCCGCGCTACTGCACCGCGATCTTCGGGGTGCTCGAACCCGACGCCGCCAGCGGCGCCACCACCGTGCGCATCGCGTCCGGCGGCCATCCCCCCGCTCTCGTCCTGCGGGCCGAGGGGCGGGCCGAGTACCTTCACACCCCCGGCGGTCTCCTCGTCGGCATCCTGCCCGACCCGCAGTTCATCTCCGCCGGGACCGCACTACGGCCCGGCGACACGCTCCTCCTCTACACCGACGGCCTCACGGAGGCCCGCATCGGCGCACGCCGCGAGCTCTACGGGGAAGAGGCCCTGCGCACCTTCGCCGCCGGCCACGCCCAGGGCGGGCCGCACGGGCTGGTCACCGCCCTGCGCAAGCTGCTCGCAGGCTTCGGCGACGGCCTGGACGACGACACCGCCCTCCTCGCCCTCGGCGTCACCCACCCCGTCTCCGTCCAGGAGAGCACGATCTGACATGAACACCTTGACGATCACCCTCCGCGAGGCCGCGAGCGGCCCGGTGCTGGAACTCGAGGGCGACCTCGACTACGACCAGGCCCCCCGCCTGCGGCACACGCTGGAAACCCTCAGCCTGCGATCGGGCCAGCGGCTCGTCATGGACCTCTCGCGCATGCAGTTCTGCGACTCCAGCGGTATCACCGCGCTCCTCGTCGCCCGCAACCGCGCCGTGACCGCACGCGCGGAGATCGCCTTGGCGGCGGTCCCCGAACACACCGCCCGCATCCTGCGCATCGTCGGTCTCGACCAGGTCTTCCCGATCCACCCCGACGTGGACACGGCCACGGCGGTACACCCCTGACCGGAGCGGTCCTCCCCGGCGGCCGTCCGCCGTCGCGAGGGCGCCGGCCGCCGTGCTCACCGTGCCCGCGCCTCCACCCTTGCCCGCACCCATTCGGGCGAAAACACCCGGAGAGACTGCTCCACGTCCCCCGAAGTACGCCATGGTCTCTTTCGAGAGCACGGGGCTCGAAGAGGGGACGGAGCAATGGACTTGAGGCGTACCGGAACGATCCTGGGCACGGTCGCGCTGACCCTGTTGACCCTTCCGGCCGACGCGCACGCCGCGGCCGTCGCATGCGGCGGGGGCGTGTCGACCGGCCGTGTGGCCGTCAACGGCTGCATCAGTGCCGAGCGGGGATCGGCCGGCCGGTTCCCCACGCGGGAGATCACGGCGTACATCAAGGCGCGCAACACGGGCTCGAGGGGGCTGAACGTCTCCTACGAGGCGTTCTTCCGCGTCGTCGACGGTGGCCACTGGGAGAAGGTGGGCAGTGGCCGCACCTACGTCCCGGCCGGCGCGGCCCTCGATCCCGTCGCCGTGGGAAGCACGACCCGGGTGTGCGGTCCGGTGAAGGTGGAGATCCGCGTACACGCCCGGGCCGACGGCGCCGCCTGGAGCGGCTGGTCCCCGGCCGCCACGAAGCAGTGTCAGACCTGACCGGTCCCTCGCACCAACGTGCCGTGGAGCGTCCAGGGGGAGTTCAGATTCCGAACACCCGGTGTTCGTATGACATGTGAAATATCACATGTCATACGCACCACCCAAGACTCCCTTGGACGGTGCACGACACGAGAGGACGACCCCCGATGAACCGCATAGCTCTGCTCGCGGCCAGTGCCGCAGGTCTGGCCGTCTACGCGATCGCCCCTGCCCACGCCGCCGTCCTGCCGACCGATGCGACCGAGACCGTCACCTCCTGCGGGAACTCGCGCCTCCAGGCGGGCCTGGCGACGCGGGTGTGCGCGGAGATCACGGGGACCACCGTCGAGTTCTACGGGCGGGTCGGACTCGCCGGCCCGCCCTCCCCGGGCGGCCCGGCACCCGCCCCGAGGGAACTGCTCACCACCCTCTCGGTGGAGGTCGCCGGCGCGGCCGCACCCCGGACGCAGTTCACGTCGGCCCTCTTCACCGCGTCGAACCTCGAGGTCAGGGGAACCGCCGACACCGTCCCCTGCGGCTCGACCGTCCGCGCCACCTTCGGCGTGGCCTCGTACCCCTACGCGGCCAATCCGGTGGTCCACGAGGTCACCGTCACCTGCTGAGCAATCGCCCGAGGAGCCGTACGCCCGCCGGAGGCGCGCGGACCGGCGTACTCGGGCGCAACGGACGACGGCGGGGCGATCGTGCGCACGATCGCCCCGCCCGCGTACCCGACGGCCGGGGTGAGCCGGATGGGCTCGTGGCTCCCGTCGCCGAGTCGCGAACGGGAGCCTGTGCGGCGAGGATTTCACCTCGTGGCCCCGCGTGGTCGGACGGCCACGCACTGACCGGCAGCGGGAGTGACCGCACATCGAGGAGGGTTCTTACGTGACCACCCTGCGCGTACGAGCGGCCCGGGCCGCCGCCGTCGTTCTCACCGCGCTCGGCGCGGGCGTCCTCGTGGCGTGCGGCACCAACGGCGAGCAGACCGGCAGGGCGCCGTTCAGCGACCGGCCCTCCCCGCCCGACACGGCGTCCTTCTCCGGCGCTCCTCCCTCGCTCCTCGCCTCCGAGGCGGAGTCGATGATCGCGTCCGCGCAGGCCTCGGCATCGTCCGCGGCGGCTTCGGCCTCCGCGCGGGAGGCGTCGCGCAAGGCTTCGATCGGTGCCGAGGTCGAACGGTCCCGGCAGGCCGCCCAGAACGCGCTGAAGGACGTGGACGGCAGGGGGAACGCCCTGAGCGAGGTCTCGATGACCGGTAAGCCCCGGGCCGAGACGAGCGGTCTGCTCACCGTCGTCGTCAGCATCACCAACATGACGGACGCGAAGGCCTCCTACGCGGTCCAGGTCGACTTCGTCGACGCGGCGGGCAAGGTGGTGGAGACCCAGTTCACGGGAGCCGAGGACCTCGCGCCCGGCGCCCGGGCGCAACCCCTGGTCATCAGCCGCGCACCGCAGCAGCCGCCGCTCACTCCCCGGCTCTCCAAGGCCCAGCGCTACTGACGGCGCAGCGGGCGCGGGGCGGGCTCCTGCCCGCCCCGCGGCCGACAGCGGACTCCCAGGGGCCCGCCTCGTCGTGCAGCGGGCCCCCGCGCGAGCAGGTGTGGGCGGCATCCGTGATCTTCGGGTAGGGCGTGAGGATGTCGCGGTCGGCGAAGGGATTTGTCGTGATTTTCCCGTCGGGCGCGCCCGCTTCTCGCCCGCAGGCTGATGCGGTGCGGGAGAGCCCCCACGCCGCGCGACTCCCGCGCGCGGGCCTGGATGTGACACATGGCTCGTTTTCCATGGTGACAGGGGGTGCGGGCGTGTAGCGTCTGCGTCAGCTGTCGTGGTTCGGAAGTTCCCTTGCCCACGCCTGGGGCGTGGGTGTTTTGCTGTGCTGTGCCGCAGGGACCA
>NZ_JBEXOV010000158.1:0-11241 GCF_040611715.1 Streptomyces sp. NPDC006544
GCTGCAGTGCAGCCCCGCCGGCGTTTGAGGCGCGGGGGTCCGGGGGCCGGCCCCCGGCAGCGGACCCGCACCCGGCAACGGGCGGTAAACCAAAACGAAAGCGGCCGGCGCAGAGGCTCGATCCCCCCGAGCCCCGGCACCGGCCGCGTTCCCCACCCCGGTCGGAGAGACCCGGTCCGCACCTGCCGCCCCGTGTCGGCGGTGCGGGCCGGGTCCCTGTCCGTTGCCCCCAGTCTGGTATCCGCGCAGGTCTGGGCCAATCCGCGCCGGTACTCATTTCCGCGTCTAGGTACGGATACTCAGCCGCCCCACCAGTTCTACGCGGCCCCACCACCCCGGCGGCACCGCCGATCGGGGCATGGTCGGGCGGGGCCGCCGGGCGGGGTCCGTCAGCGGTTCCCGCTGACCCGGCCGCGCAGCAGCAGCGACAGCGCCGAGTGCACGTCGTCCAGCGAGCGCTCGCTCTGGAACGACTGCCAGTCCAGCGCCGCCACGAGCACCATCCCCACCATCGCGGCGGCCGTCAGCGGGACGTCGATCTCCGCGCTGAGCTCCCCGCGCTCCACGCCCTCGCGCAGCACGGTCTCCACGACGGCGACGGCCTCGCGCCGGACGACCATCAGGGTGGACTGCCAGGTCCGGTTGGTCCGCCACAGCTCGGCGACGTAGAGCTGGGTGAAGGCCGGGTAGCGGTCGATGAACACCAGGCCGGCCCGGATCATCGCGTCGAGGGCCTCGACCCGGGTGCCGCCCCGCTCCTCGGTGGATTCCGCCGCCGTCCGCAGGGACTCGGTCAGCAGCCCGACCCCGTGCCGCAGCAACTCCTCGAAGAGGTCGTTCTTGCTCGCGAAGTTGTAGTAGACGGTGCCCTTCGCGACCCCGGCCCGTTCGGCGATCTCGTCGACCGTGGTCGCGGAGAAGCCCTGCTCCGCGATGAGGGTGACGGCCGCTTCGTAGAGCTTCTGCCGGGTGGCCTGGCGGCGGCCGCCGCCCGCGGCCGTACTGGTGCTGCTGCTTTCCATGGCGCTGATTCTCACAGGTCAACCGCTCCCCACGGGCTACAGGCTCAGTTCGGGATGGAGCCGGTCCATCGTCCACACCTGCTTGCCGCGGGCGGCGAGCGCGGTGAGGGCGAGGGCGCCGGCGGTGAACGCGGCCAGTACGGCGCAGCCCTGCCAGACCGGGGTGAGGTCGCCGCCGGTGATCAGGCGGCGCAGGCTCTCGACGACGTACGACATCGGCAGGAAGGGGTGGATGGCGTTGAAGAAGCCGGGGCTGGTCTGGACGGGGTAGGTACCGCCCGCCGAGGTCAGCTGGAGCATCAGGACCGCGAGGACCAGGATGCGTCCGGCGGCGCCGAACTTCGCGTTGAGCCACTGGACGATCGCGGCGAAGCAGGCGGTGACCAGCATCAGGAAGCCGATGGTCAGCGCGGGCCGGGCCATCTGGAGGCCGAGCCCCCAGTGGAGTACGGACATCAGCGCGGCCACCTGTGCGGCGCCGAGGCCGGCCACGGGGAGCCAGCCGGCGAAGGCGATCCGCCAGGGCGAGGCGCCGGCGGCGAGCGCCCGCCGGTTCAGCGGGGCGATCAGCATGTAGGCGACCATCGCGCCGACCCAGAGGGAGAGCGGGATGAAGTAGGGGGCGAAGCCGGTGCCGTAGTTGGGCGCCTTGTGCAGGGACTGGTTGGCGAGCTGCACAGGGTCGGCCATGACCTGGGTGCGGGCGTCGCGCTGCTGCTGGTCGTAGTCGGGGATCTGTCCGGCGCCGTCGTGCAGGCCGCCGGCCAGTTCGCCATTGCCGTCCACGAGCTTGACCAGGCCGCCGTCGAGGCTGTGCGCGCCGTCGCCGAGCTTGCCGACGCCCTCGCCGAGGGCGCCGGAGCCGGCGGTGGCGGTGCCGAGGCCGGTGTGCAGTCGGGCCATGCCGCCGGCGACCTTGTGGGCGCCCGCGTTCAGGGCGTTGACCTGGGTGACGGCCGATTCGACGTCGGCGGACAGGCCGGGGGCCTTCGCGGCGAGGGCGCGGGCGTCGCGTTCCAGGTCGGTGAGCTGGGTGCGGAGCGTGCCGAGGTCGCCGTTCGCGTCCTTGACGAGGGTGTTGACGTCGCCCGCGAGTTCGGCGCCCTCGGCGGCGTCCTCCTTGAGCTTCTTCAGCTGCGGGCAGGTGGCGGGCTGCGGCTGGGTGCCGGCGGTGCAGGTCTTCGCGTAGACGTCCGCGGCGCCGGTGGAGACGCGCTGGGTGACGGTGGCGGCCGCCGGGGCCGCCTTGGCGAAGGTGCCGAGGTGGTTGTTCACGACCTTGGCGGTGTCGGCGACGAGTTCGGCGCTGTCGGCGAGCTGCTTGGGGTCCTTGAGGAAGGGGCGGGCCTTGTCGGCGGCGCCGCCCACCTTGTCGGCGAGCCGCTGGGTGCCGGCGGCGATGTCCTTCGTGCCGGTCTCGAGCTGTCCGGCGGCGCCGTTGAGCTTCTTCAGACCGCCGGTGATCTCGCCGTTCTTCTCCTTGGCCGTCTCCAGGCCGTCGGCGAGGTCCTTGGCGCCCTTCTGTGCCTTGCCGGCGCCGTCGGTGAGCTTGTCGGCGCCGTCGGCGGCCTCGGCGGTCTTGTCGTGCAGGTCGGAGAAGCTGACGAAGATCTTGTCGAGGAAGCCGCGGGAGGCGTTGGCGGACGCCGCCGAGCGGACCTCGGAGAAGACGGTGCGCGAGATCGAACCGACGATGTAGTTGTTCGCGTCGTTGGTGCGGACCTGGAGGGCGCCGGTGGCGGGGTCCGCGCCGGAGCTGGAGGCGATCTTCGCGCTGAAGTCCGCGGGCATGGTGAGGGAGAGGTAGTACGTACCGTTCTCCAGGCCCTTGGCGGCCTCCTCCTCGCTCACCTCGCGCCAGTCGAAGGTCTTGCTGTCGTGGAGCTTGCGGGTGATCTCGCCGCCGGCGTCTATGCGCTTGCCGTCCACGGTGGCGCCCTGGTCGGAGTTGACGAGGGCGACGGGCACCTTGTCGAGGCGGCTGTACGGGTCCCAGAACGACCACAGGTATAGGGCCCCGTAGAGCAGGGGCAGCAGGAGCAGCGCGACGAGGGCGGCCCGGGGAAGCTTCCCCCGCCCGAACCGCTTCAGCTCAAGCGCGGCCAGTTTCGGCGAGCGCATCTTCGTCCCCCTTCGTGTCGGCGGAGTCGGCGGGGTCGGCCGACTCGGCGGATTCGGTCGTGTCGGCGGCGTCGGTCTCGGCGGCGTCGGCCGCTTCGGCCACGGCGGTGGCTTCGGTCTCGGCGGTGGCTTCGGTCTCGGCGGTGGCTTCGGTCTCGGCGGCGGTGGTCGCCTCGGCCACGGTCCGCAGGACGGTCGCGTCGGCCGGGGCCTCGCTGCACACCGCGAGGACGGTGGTCCCGCGGGCGATGAGGGAGCGGAGCAGGTCCCAGGCCTCGGCGCGCTCGGCGTCCGAGAGCTTGAGGTCCAGGTCGTCCAGGGCCAGCAGGCGCGGCGAGCCGAGCAGGGCGATGGCCACCGACAGCCGTACCGATTCCAGCCGTTCGAGGTCCCGTACGGAGGTGCGCGGACCCTTGGGCAGGGTCGCGAGGTCCAGGCCGGCGGCGGCCAGCGCGGTTTCGATCCGGGCCGCCGTGGAAGTGCGGCGCTCGCCGCGCGGGCGCAGCAGGGCGCGGACGGGGCCCTCGTATCGGCGCTGGAGCAGGGCGCCCTCGCGCAGTTGCTCGGCGACGGTGAGGGCAGGGTCCAGATCGTTGACGCCGGGGACCGGGCCGAGGGCGGCGATCCGGCGGACCGCGGCCATCCTCTTCGGCAGCCGGTGGCGGCCGACCTCGGCGTGGCCCTCCGTGGACTTCATCCGGCCGGTGAGGGCGAGGAGCAGGCAGGTCCGACCGCTGCCGGAGGGGCCTTCGACCGCGATGAGCGAGCCGGGCCCCGCGTCGACTCCGATGCCCCGGAACACCCAGCCGCGCGGGCCCTTGAGTCCGAAGTCCTCGGCTTTGACGGCCGCGCCGTGCGGGCTGTCCACGCCTGCCTCCCTCTTTTGAACTGACCGGTCAGTTCAAAAACTAGCACCTTCGGGGACATCCGGTGCGCAGAGGGGGGCAGTTGCCCGTCCACACCCCTGCTCGAGCGGACGAAATCGCAGGTCAGGGCAATTGTCAGTGGGGCGCGTCACCATGGGGACACGCAACAGCACCGCAGGACCTGACAGCACGGCAGCGCGTAGCGCTCGAACGACAGGAGGTTCGTCATGGCCACACCGTCCCCGTCCCCTGTCCACCCCGTACCCCGAAAGTCGACGGCGCCACCCGCCGCCCTCGATCTGCTCGTCAAGGCCCACGAGGGCCTGGCCGAGGCCGTCCGGCTGACCCGGCCCAACGAGCGGTACGCCACCGCCCACCTCGCCGCGCTGCGCGCCGCCGCGGCCGTGCTCGCCGCGCGCGGGCGGCCCGAGCCCGTGCATCCGCGGCGCCGGCCGCGGATCCGCAGCGCATGGGCCGTGCTTCCGGAGATAGCTCCCGAACTGACCGAGTGGAGCGCGCTCTTCGCTTCCGGCGCGGCCCGCCGGGCACGGGCCGAGGCCGGGATAGCGGGCGCGGCCACCGAACGGGACGCGGACGACCTGGTGCGCGCCGTGGGAATGTTCCTGCGCCTGGTGGAGCGGATGCTCGCGCTCCGGCCGGTCGCCCCGCGCGGCCTGCCGCAGGGCCTGCCCGTCCCGCGCGCGGAGCGTCCGGACGCGGGATGAGCTGCCCGGCAGCCCGAGGCCATAGGGTGGGCAGGGACCGCCCAACGAAACCGCCGAGGAGCCATCAGCCGTGTCGGACACATCCCGCCCCCGCGCCTCCCTCCGCACCGCCGTGGTGTGGGAGGTCCTCGAGGAGGCGCTCGACCGCCGGGTGAAGGCGACCGGGCGGGACGTGCTCGACGTGCTGGACACCGGCGGCGGCACCGGCAAGTTCGCCGTGCCGGTGGCCCGCCTCGGCCACCGGGTCACCGTGGTCGACCCCAGCCCGAACGCGCTCTTCGGGCTGGAGCGGCGGGTCGCCGAAGCCGGCGTGGCCGACCTGGTCCGCGGCGTGCAGGGCGACGCCCAGGGCCTGCTCGACGTCGTCGAGCGCGAGGCCTACGACGTGGTGGTCTGCCACGGCGTGCTGGAGTACGTGGACGACCCGGCCGAGGGCGTGGCCAACGCGGTGGCGGCCCTGCGCCCCGGCGGCGTCCTCAGCCTGCTCGGCGCCGGGCTCGGCGGAGCCGTCCTGGCCCGCGCCCTGGCCGGACACTTCACCGAGGCCCGTACGGCGCTCACCGACCCGGCCGGCCGCTGGGGCGCGGGCGACCCGGTGCCGCGCCGCTTCACCGCGGAGCAGCTCGCCGCACTGGTCGGTGACGCCGGCCTGACGGTCGGCGCCGTGCACGGCGTACGGATCTTCGCCGACCTCGTCCCGGGCGTCCTGGTGGACACCGAGCCGGGCGCGGTGGAGGCCCTGCTGCGGCTGGAGGAGGCCGCCGCCGAGCTGCCCGCCTTCCACGCGGTCGCCACGCAGTTGCACGTCCTCGGCGAGAAGCCCGCCTGATCTGCGAACCTTCCTGGCACGCGGTGCGCCACTCACCCTCCGAACCGGGGACGTGACCCGTATGATCGGGGGCAGCGACCGGCATGCTGAGCGGGCCTCTGGGGAATAACGCCCTCAGCGGTCTCCGCTCACAGGGCGGTTCGGCTTCGCACACGGCATGCTGGAGAGGTAACCGAGCTTTCCCCGAGCAGTACTTTTGTCGGGCAGTGTTTTTTAGAACGTGGCGTAGAGGGCGGGTGTCACGGGGGCGATTCCCCGCCTATCCTGAAGGGGACCCCTGGTCGCTGCCCCCCGCGACCGACGGATGAGGAGGACTCCCGTGCCGCTCTCGGAGCACGAGCAGCGAATGCTCGAGCAGATGGAGCGAGCGCTGTACGCCGAAGATCCCAAATTCGCTACAGCGCTTGAGGGAAGCGGACTGCGCACGTATACCCGGCGACGGGTCTACCAGGCAGTCGCAGGCATCGTGGTGGGTATCGCGCTCCTTATGACCGGTGTGATCGTGCCGAACGTACTGTGGATCAGCGTGGTGGGATTCCTCGTCATGCTGGGCTGCACGGTGCTCGTGGTCACCGGTTGGCGCAAGGCCCCCAAGCCTGGAGAGCAGCCCGCCTCCGGTAGCAGTGGCGGTTCGGCCCCGGGCCACAACCGCCAGCGTCGGTCGATGATGACCCGTATCGAGGACCGGTGGCAGCGCCGCCGGGACGAACAGGGGCAGTGAGCCCACAGACCAGGACCGAGACTCGGGTGAGGGGACGGGCGCCGGAAGGCGCCCGTCCCCTCACCGCGTACTGCATGATGACCGGGTGAGTGTCCTCCCCCTGGTCTTCACCAGCGGCTGGGCCAGTGGGATCAACGCGTACGCCGTGGTCCTCCTGCTCGGCGTCTTCGGCGCGACCGGCGTGACCGACGAGGTCCCCGCCTCCCTCCAGCGCACCGACGTGCTGATCGTCGCCGCCGTGCTGTTCCTCTGCGAGGCCGTCGCCGACAAGATCCCGTACGTGGATTCGCTCTGGGACACCGCGCACACCGTGATCCGCCCCGTGGCCGGGGCGGTGGTCGGCGCGCTGCTGGCCGGGCAGAGCGGTTCGCTCTCCGACATCGCCGCCGGCGCCGTCGGCGGCTCCACCGCGCTGGCCAGCCATGTCGTCAAGGCCGGCACGCGCATGGCGGTCAACACCTCACCCGAACCGTTCAGCAACATCATCATGAGCACGGCCGAGGACCTCGGCGTGGCCGGGATCGTCACCTTCGCGATGTTCAACCCGCAGGCCGCCGCGATCATCTGTGCGGTGCTGCTGGCCGCCGGACTGGCCCTGCTCGTCTACCTCTGGACCCGGATCCGCCGCTTCCTGCGCCGCCGTGCCCAGCGCCGCGAGGAGAAGCGCCTCGCCGCCGAGGTGGCCCGCACCGCTCGATAGGCTCAGCCGCATGGCACGAATTGCGGTGATCGGCGCCGGGATGGGCGCGATGGCGACGGCGGCCCGGCTGGCCGTGGCGGGGCACCGGGTGACGGTGTACGAGCGGGGGACGACCTACGGCGGCGCCGTCGGCCGGTTCGAACGGCACGGCTTCGCCTTCGACACCGGTCCCGGGCTGGTGCACCTGCCGGCCGTCTACCGCGACCTCTTCGTCAAGACCGGCAGGCGCCCGCTGGAGGAGTGCGCCGAGTTGGTCCAGGTGGACCCCGCCGTCCGGCACGTCCTCCACGACGGCCGCGGCGTCACCCTCCCCGGCGGCTCGCACGGAGGCGCCGCCGCCGTCCTCGACGAGGCCTTCGGAGCGGGCGCCGGCGCACGCTGGAGCGCGGTCCTGGGCCGCGCCCGGGAAGCCTGGGACGCCACCCGCCGCCCCCTGCTCGAGGAGCCGCTGCGGCCCGACTGGCAGGTGCTGGGCCGCGACCCCTACCCCGCGCTGCGGGGCAGCGGCCTGCTGCGCCGTCGCCCGCCGACCCTGGCCGAGGTGGCCGCGCGCGAGCTCGGGGGCGACGGGCTCGGCGAGCTGCTGACCGCGCGCGTGCGGGCGTACGGACTCGATCCGGCGGCCGCGCCCGCCTCGGCGGCCGTGCTGCCCTACATGGAGCAGACCTTCGGCAGCTGGTACGTGCGCGGCGGGATCCGGGAGCTGGCCACGGCCGTGTACGAACGGTGCCTGGAGCGGAAGGTCGGCTTCGAGTTCGGCGCCGAGGCCGAGGAGGTGCTCGTCCGCGAGGGCCGGGCGGCCGGGCTGCTGCTGGCCGGGGGCGCCGTGGCGGAGGCCGACTCCGTCGTCTGCGGGGTGGACCCGCGCGGGCTGGGCGTGGAGTCGGCGCCGGGGGCCGTACCGGCCCGGGGACCGGGTGCCGCCAGTCGGTACACCCTGTTCCTCGCGCTGCGCGGGCCCCGCCCCGCCGGCGCCGCGCACCGGACCCTGGTCCACTCCCCCGGCACGCTGCTGACCGTGCTGCGGCCCGACGATCCCGCCACCCGGCCGGACGCGGACCACGAGGCCGTCACCGTGAGCGCGGTGTGCGCGCAGGGGGCCGGGCCCGATCCGCAGGAGCTGCTGGACCTCGCCGCGCGGGCCGTCGCGGACCTGCACGAGCGCCTGCTGTGGTGGCGGCCGCAGAGCCCGGCCGACGTGGAGGCGGCCACGGGCGCGCTCGGCGGCGCGGTGCCCGCGCCGGCCCTCGCGGGAGCCGGCGGCTCCGGGCTCTACCCCGCCAACTCGGCGGCGCTGCCGGGCCTGTACCTGGCCGGCGGCTGGGCGCACCCCGGCGGCGGGCTGGCGCACGCCGGGATGACGGGGGCGCTGGTGGCCGGACTGATCGTGGAAGGCGCGGAGTTCCGCGGCTCGCAGTAGGAGCGGCCGCCCGCGGGCCGGGGCGGGGTGGCGGCCTAGTAGCGGTACTGGTCGTACTCGCTCGTGCCCTGGTACGGGTACTGCTGCTGCTCCTCGGCCGGGTAGCCCGGCGCGGCCCCGTCGGTCGAGCGCTGCTGGGGGACCCAGACCCCGCCGGGCGGGGTGTCCAGGGAGTACTGCTGCTGCGCGTACGGGTCGTGGGCGTAGCCGTAGGCCCCGGGCTGGGTGTACTCGTACGGCTGCTGCGGGGCCACGGCTCCGCCGGTGCCGATGTACGGGTCCGAGTACGCGGCGTAGACCTGCTGTTCGCCGGGGGCCGGGTAGCCGCTGGTGTAGTCGTAGCCGCCCCGGCCCTGCGGGTCGTAGGAGGCCGCGTACTGGTGGGAGTCCTGCTCGCCCGCGCCGAACGGTGCGGCGAAGGAGGCGGTCTCGAAGCTCTGGACCCCGTAGGAGCCGGTGTCCTCGTCCGCCTGCGGCGCGGCGTAGTACTGCTGGTCCCCGGTGTGCCCCTGCGCGGCGGCGGTGAACTCGGCGCCGGCGGACTCCTCTTCGGCGAACGCTCCGGAGTCCTCGGCCGCCGGCTCGGCGGTCGACCCGGGTCCGTACTCCAGGGCCGTCACCCGCAGGGCCGGCTCCGGACGCGGTCCGCCCGCGGCCCGGCGGCGCCGGCTCTGCTGCGGAGCGGCCTCGGCGGCCGCCGCCCCGCCGCGGCGCAGCGCCCAGCCGGCCACGAAGCCCTTGCGGAAGGAGAGGGTCACGAGCGTCTGGCCGGCCGCGAAGGCGAGCGCGCCGGTGGCGATGACGAGGACGGACGGCAGGACGACGCCCGCGACCACGCCCAGGAAGCCCGCGAAGGCGAGCAGGCGCCAGCGCAGCCGGGCCTTGTACTGCATCAGGACCTCGGCAAGCAGCCACAGCGCGACGAAACCGAACGCGATGTAGAGGACCGTCATTCCCATGCATGGCCCCTCTCGGTGCGGCCGCACACGGGTACGGCCGATCAGGCCCGCTGGTGCAGGCCCAGGTTCTCGTAGATCTCGAGAGTCGCCGTGGAATTGTTCAGCGTGATGAAGTGCAGTCCCGGGACACCCTCGGACAGCAGCCGCGCGCAGAACTCCGTGGCGAACTCGATGCCAATGGAGCGTACAGCGGCCGGATCGTCCTTGACGGCGAGCATGCGCTCTTTCACGGCCACGGGGAAGACCGCGGTACTGAGTTGCGGAAGCCGGTCGAGCTGCTTGATCCCCACAACAGGCATGACTTCGGGGATGATCGGGGTCTCGCAGCCCGCTTTCGCGACGCTGTCGCGCATCCTCAGATAATTCTCCGGGTCGAAGAACATCTGCGTGATCGCATAGTCGGCGCCCGCACGGCACTTGTCCACGAAGTGCCGGATGTCCGTGTCCCAGTCCTCCGAGCGCGGGTGCATCTCGGGGAAGGCCGCGACGCCGACGCAGAAGTCGCCGGACTCCTTGAGCAGGCGCACCAGGTCGGCGGCGTAGTGCACGCCCTCGGGGTGGGCGGGCCAGGGGCCCATCGGGTCGCCCGGCGGGTCTCCGCGCAGCGCGAGCATGTTGCGGATGCCGGCGTCGGCGAACTGGCCGATGACGTGGCGCAGCTCGGCGATGGAGTGGTCCACGGCGGTGAGGTGCGCGACGGGGGTCAGCGTGGTGTCCGCGGCGATCTGCTCGGTGGCCCGCACGGTCCCGCCGCGGGTGGAGCCGCCGGCCCCGTAGGTGACGGAGACGAAGCTCGGGGCCACCGCTTCGATCCGGCGCAGGGCGTTCCAGAGGTTGCGCTCCCCCTTCTCGGTCTTGGGTGCCCAGAACTCGAAGGAGTACGAGCGCCCGGACGCGAGGAGGTCTCGGACCGTGTGTGCACGATCCGACCAGGTGGAAGCGGTACCAAGGGCCATACGGGCAGGTTAGACGCGGGCCGGGGGACACCGAAGCCTTGTCCATCCCTTGGACGCGAAAATGAGACGGCCGCTGCCCGGGAGGGACGGCCGGGCGGGCGGAAGCGGGTGGTCAGCCGAGGCGGGCGCGGACCCGCCCGGCCAGGCCGGCGGCGGCCTCACCGGGGTCGGAGGCCTCGGTGAGGGCCCGGACGACCACGACGCGGGAGGCTCCGGCGTCCAGCACCTCGTCGAGGTTCGAGGCGTCGATCCCGCCGATGGCGAACCACGGGCGGTCCTGCGCGAGCGAGGCCGCGTGGCGGACCAGCCCGAGTCCGGGGGCGTGGCGGCCGGGCTTGGTGGGGGTGGGCCAGCAGGGGCCGGTGCAGAAGTAGTCGACGCCGGACTCGGCGGCGGCCGCGTCGACCTCGGCCTCGGAGTGGCAGGAGCGTCCGATGAGGACCTCCCCGCCGAGGACCGCGCGGGCGGCGGGCACCGGGATGTCCCCCTGGCCGAGGTGGAGCACGTCGGAGCCGATGGCGTGCGCGACGTCGGCGCGGTCGTTGACGGCGAGCAGCTTGCCGTGGCGGCGGGCCGCGTCGGCGAACACCTGGAGGTGTTCGAGCTCCTCGCCGGCCTCCATGCCCTTGTCCCGGAGCTGGACGATGTCCACTCCGCCGGCGAGGACGGCGTCCAGGAAGTCCGGGAGGTCGCCCTGCCGCTTGCGGGCGTCCGTGCACAGGTAGAGCCGGGCGTCGGACAGCTGGGCGGCGATGGCGGACATGGGAACCCCCGGATGGTGTGTCTCGTTCGTACGTACGCGGTGTGCGGGCCCCGGCCGGGGCCCGCACAACCCGTGTGGGAATTCCCCCAGTACAGGAAAAGGGTACAGCTTAGTCATACGGCCAGATGCACAGCCCCCCGACCCCGCCCGCGGCGGACC
>NZ_JBEXOV010000159.1:0-11098 GCF_040611715.1 Streptomyces sp. NPDC006544
CAGCGCGGTGTTCTGGCCGATCTTCCCCGGCTTGGGGCGGGGCCGGCGGGCATCGGCGCGGGCCTGGGCCGCGTGCGGCCGGTACTGGCCATTGAACGGGTGCCGGTTGCGGCGTATCTCGCGGCTGACCGTGGACGGGCTGCGGCCCAGCTCGGCCGCGATCGTCCGGATGGTGGCCTTCTCGCGCAACCGGTCGGCGATGTGGATCCGGTCCGCCTCCCGCAGGAAGCGCGAAGGACCGGACGAGGGCGCTACCGCTGTGAGCGGTAGCGCCCTTCCGGTCCTGCCGGACGGGGCGCGGCCGTTACGCCACCGCTTCCCCGCCCTGAGGTTGATACCGACGATCCGGCACGCTTCCCGACTGCTCACGCCTTGCTGCATGAGCTGAAGGTAGGCACGCCGTTCCTCGGTCAACGAACGGCGTCCCCGGTTGACCGAACGGTCCCGGATCTCAAAGTCCATCGCACTCCCCGAATCGGGGTGTTGCGACGATCACTAGAACTCAAGGAGGAACGGGGGCCGTTCTGCGTCCCCCGCCGGCCCCCAGGCCCCGCCGGCCCCCAAGGCCCCGCCGCTCCGCCCGCTGCGCCGAGGAGAACGACACGTGCGCCGCCGACGGCATCGCCCGGTACTGGCAGAGCGGGCCGTCCGTGTCGGTCCGTACCGAACGGTCCGAGCACATGACGGCGTCGAGCAGCAGTACGCCCGGCCGGCCGAGCCAGACCTTCCTGCTCGACCTTCCTGCTCGACCTTCCTGCTCGACCTTCCTGATGGCACGGGTCGGCGGGCTCGAGCGGCGCAAGCCGGCCTGAGGCCGGCCCCCGCGGGCCGTTTCCGTCTCCGTCCGCCGATGCCGATGCCGATGCCGCAGCCGACGATGACGAGGCTCCCGCGCCCGGACATGACAAAGAGCCGAGTCACGGGACCGTCCGTGACTCGGCTCTTCGAGCAGGTGGAGCTGTTACCGCCCGACGGTACGAGGCTGGCGCGACAGGACGTTCGCACCGCCGGGCGGAGTCTGTGGCGGCGTCGGGCGGAACCCGACGGCCGGGGGAGGCTGCCCTCTATATAGGGGGACTCTGCGCGCGGTCCCTCCGTACGAGGAGTGGCTGGGACCGTGGCGGGCGGCGACGAGAACCTCTGCTTCGTCTCCCTCAGGTCAAGAGACGGGCTTCGGAACCCATTACCACCGCACTGGCTCGCACGCTCGCCACGGTCCTCGTCCTGCCCCCACCGCGTACCACCCCTCATCCGGGTCCGCGGTGCGGGCTCAGCACCCGGAGCCTGACCTCCCGTCAGGCTCCCGGTACAGCTGGGCGGCTCAGGCGTCGCGCAGGGCGCGGACGGCCTCCTCGACGCGCTTGCCGTAGTCGGCGTCCGCGGCGTGGAAGTGAGCCAGGTTCTTCTCGATGACGGCTTCGATGGTGACCTGGGACAGGCCGCCGGCGATGTTCGCCACCAGACGCTGCTTGGCGTCCTCCGACATCAGGCGGTAGAGCTCACCGGCCTGGAAGAAGTCGTCGTCCTTGGTGTGGGCCGGGGCCTCGTGGGTGCCCGTGTAGCCGGATACGGCCTTCGGAGCGCCCAGCGCCAGGCCGGTCTCGGCCGGGCCCTGGTACGAGTTGGGCTCGTAGTTCTTGTCGTGGCGCGACCCGTTGCGCAGCGCCATGACGCCGTCGCGGCCGTAGTTGTCGGCCTTCGTCGCCTTCGGGGCGTTGACCGGCAGCAGGGTGTGGTTCACGCCGAGGCGGTAGCGCTGGGCGTCGGCGTACGCGAACAGACGGCCCTGGAGCATCTTGTCCGGCGAGGCGGTGATGCCCGGGACGAAGTTGTTCGGCGAGAACGCGGACTGCTCGACTTCGGCGAAGACGTTGTCGGGGTTCTTGTCGAGGACCAGACGGCCCACGCGCTGCAGCGGGTAGTCGCTGTGCGGCCACACCTTGGTGACGTCGAACGGGTTGAAGCGGTAGTCCGCGGCCTCGGCGGCCGGCATGATCTGGACGTAGAGGGTCCAGCTCGGGTGCACACCGCGCTCGATCGCCTGCAGCAGGTCGGTCTGGTGCGAGTTGCCGTCCGTGCCGACCAGCTCGGCCGCCTGGTCGCTGGAGAGGCTGCGGATGCCCTGGTTCGTCTTGAAGTGGTACTTGACGAAGAAGGCCTCACCCTGGGCGTTGGTCCACTGGTACGTGTGGGAGCCGTAGCCGTTCATGTGGCGGTAGGACGCGGGGATGCCGCGGTCACCCATCAGCCAGGTGATCTGGTGCGTCGCCTCGGGGGCGTGCGCCCAGAAGTCCCAGACGTTGTCCGGCTCCTGCTTGCCCGTGAAGGGGTCGCGCTTCTGGGAGTGGATGAAGTCGGGGAACTTGATCGGGTCCTTGATGAAGAACACCGGGGTGTTGTTGCCGACGAGGTCGTAGTTGCCCTCTTCGGTGTAGAACTTCAGCGCGAAGCCGCGCGGGTCGCGGACCGCGTCCGCGCCACCCAGCGAGTCGGCCACGGTGGAGAACCGCAGGAAGGTCTCGGTCTTCTTGCCGACCGTGTTCAGGAACGCGGCGCTGGTGTACGCGGTGACGTCGTCGGTCACCTCGAAGTGGCCGTAGGCGGCGCTGCCGCGGGCGTGCACCACGCGCTCCGGGATGCGCTCGCGGTTGAAGCGTGCGAGCTTCTCCAGGAGCTGCTGGTCCTGGACCAGGATCGGGCCACCGACGCCGGCGGTAGCGGAGTTCTGGTTGTCGGCGACCGGGGCGCCAGACTCGGTCGTCAGCGTGCGCTTCGACATGGTGACCTTCCGTACGGGGAACTGCTGGCGGAATCCGTCTTCCGTCATACGGAACAGCCTAAATTCGGCATGAACTCGACGTCAACAGTTTGTTGAAAAGAAAGAGGAAAGAGTGAAGAGGTGATCCGGACGGTGCCGGCACTTGGGCGCGACAGGACAGGTGTCAGCACCGGCACCATCCGGAAACTCGGGGCCCCCGAAAGGGGGTGGAGCCGCGGCCCGCGAGCGGGCCGCGGGATCAGATCTGGGCGCCGGAGAGGCGCTCGACCGCGCGCAGCAGCGCGGAGTGGTCCAGGCCGCCGTCACCCTGGGCGCGCAGTGAGGCGACCAGTTGGGCGACGACCGCGCCGACCGGGAGGGCCGCACCGACGTTGCGGGCGGCGTCGGTGACGATGCCCATGTCCTTGTGGTGCAGGTCGATCCGGAAACCGGGCTTGAAGTCGCGGTTCAGGAAGTTGTCCTTCTTGCGGGTCAGGACCGTGGAGCCGGCCAGACCGCCGCCCAGGACGTCCAGTGCGGCGGTGAGGTCCACGCCCGACTTCTCGAGGAAGACGACGGCCTCGGCGCACGCCTGGATGTTCACCGCGACGATGAGCTGGTTGGCGGCCTTCACCGTCTGGCCGGAGCCGTGCGGACCGCACAGGACGATGGTCTTGCCGAGGGCCTCGAGGACCGGCAGGGCCTCGTCGAAGTCGGCCTGCTCGCCACCCACCATGATCGACAGTACGGCCTCGATGGCGCCGGCCTCGCCGCCGGACACCGGGGCGTCGAGGACGCGGATGCCCTTGGCGGCGGCGTTCTTCGCCAGGTCGACCGAGGTCTGCGGGGTGATCGACGACATGTCGATGATCAGCGCGCCGGACCTGGCGTTCTCGAGGATGCCGTTCTCGCCGTAGGAGATGGCCTCGACCTGCGGGGACGCGGGCACCATCGTGATGATGACGTCGGCGTCCGCGACGGCTTCGGCGATCGAACCGGCGGAGGTGCCGCCGGCCGCGGCCAGGCGGTCCAGCTTGTCCTGCTCCAGCGTGAAGCCGGTGACCGGGTAGCCGGCCTTCAGGAGGTTCTCGGCCATGGGGGAGCCCATGATGCCGAGACCGATCCACGCGATGTTGGGGAGGTTGCTCATGATGAGGGTCCTTCTCTTAATGCTTTGTACGAAAAGTTCGTGTGGTGCCTGGCTGTTCGCCCGGACTTTTCCGCCTACTTCGCGGCGCGGGCCTCGGCCGGCAGGAATGCGAAGGACGCGGCGGCGTCCGCGGCCTTGTACTCGAGGCCGACGTAACCGTCGTAACCAGCCTTCTGGAGCTGGTCGAGCAGCTCTTCGAGGGGCAGGTCGCCGGTGCCGGGGGCACCTCGCCCCGGCTTGTCCGCGATCTGGACGTGCCCGGTCTTGGCGGCGTACTTTTCGATGACCTCGGAGAGGTCCTCATCGTTCATCGCCAGGTGGTACAGGTCGAGCAGGAACTTGGCGTTGCCGAGGCCGGTGGCCTCGTTCACCTTGTCCACCACCTCGATGCCGGCCGGGGCGCTCACCAGCGGGTAGAGCGGCGACTCGGGCTTGTTGAGGGTCTCGATCAGGAGGATCGCGCCGACCCGGTCCGCGGCCCGGGCCGCCACGACCAGGTTCTTGAGCGCGAGCTCGTCCTGGACGGCCGGGTCCACGCCTTCGACGCGGTTGCCGTAGAGGGCGTTCAGCGCCTTGCAGCCCACCGAGGCGGCGAAGTCCGCCGCCACGTCGATGTTGGTGTTGAAGCGGTCCGACTCCTCACCGGGAACCGACACCGCACCGCGGTCCGGCCCCGGCAGCCGGCCGGCGTAGAAGTTCAGTCCCACCAGCTGGGTGCCGGCGTCCTCAAGAGCCTTCTTGAGGGCGTCGAGCTCCGCCTGTGCGGGGGTGGGGGTCTCGATCCAGGGCCACCACAGCTCGACCGCCGTGAAGCCCGCTGCGGCGGCGGCCGCGGGACGCTCCAGGAGCGGGAGTTCCGTGAAGAGGATCGAAAGATTCACATCGAAGCGCTGGTCCGTGTATCCCATGAGGGGTGTGCGCTCCTTCCGTATTGCGGAAGTTAGTTTCTGCCTGATGGAAGACTGCAAGCCCGGTGTCGTACTTGTCAAGTACCGGCTCCCGGAAAGTCCCGCCCGCCCGTCGCCCGGCCGCCACCCGCCCGCCGCCCCCCGAGGGGGTGCTATCGCGCCATCCCTCCCCTTCCGGGTAGCTTGAGCCGCGTGCGATTGAGAGTGGAATTCACGACCGAGCCCTTCGATCTGGAAGAGGCACCCGCCCATGCCGTGGCCGCTCGCGAGGTCATCCAGAAGGCCCGACTGGACGCGGTGGACGTCGGCCCGTTCGGCAACACCGCCGAAGGGGAGTCCGAAGACGTGCTGACCGCGGTCACCGCGCTGCTGCGCGACTCCCTGGCGGCCGGAGCGACGCGCGTCTCGCTCCAGGTCAACGTCATCCGGGAGGACACCCCATGACCGAGCCTCGCGACCACCCCTTCGTCGCCGCCGTCAAGCCGCTGGTCGACGCGATGGGCGGCGAGCTGATGGATCCGGCCCTGGCCCAGCCCGACGACGTGGTGCTCACCTGGGAGGGCCAGGCCCTGCTGGCCGTACGGCTTCCGCAGCTCTCGGACTCGCTGGACCACATCCTGGCCGCGCTGGAGCGCCGGCACGGCGTACCGTTGTCCGAGCTCGACCGGAAGTCCAAGCAGGACGTCGTACGGATACTCGAGGCGCGCGGCGCCTTTTCCGTACGGCACGGCGTGGAGACGGTCGCGGGAGCCCTGGGCGTCAGCCGCTTCACGGTCTACAACTACCTGAACCGGGACTCGGGCACCTCCAAAGGGGCCGGCAAATCCAACCAAGCGTGAAGCCTTCCTGACCCACGGTCACGAGCCGCCGCCCAATTCACCCGGGCGGCGGCTTTTGTGTACGGGAAGTTTCAACAAAGTGTTGACGCGGTGTGGCCGAGGGCGTTAGCTATGCGCAGCCCGTCAAAGCAACAAGGCCACGGAGGCCTACCGTGACTTCGAGTCCGACCCCGGGTCTCACCCGGTTGAACACCCTGGACGACAGCGAGGCCACGGCCGAGCTGCACGAGGTGTGCGCCAGTTCGGCGTGGGTGGGCAAGCTGCTCGCCCAGCGGCCCTTCAGCAGTGCCGACACCCTGTTCCGCGCGAACGAGGCGGCCATGGCCGAGCTCACCGCCGAGGACCTGGCCGAGGCGATGGGAGGCCACGCGCCGATCGGCCGGCCGAAGCCGGGAGACCCGACCTCCGCCCGCGAGCAGCGTGGCATGGCCGGTGCCTCGGAGGCGCTCAAGACCGAGCTCCTCGAACTGAACCTGGCCTACCAGGACAAGTTCGGGCACGTCTTCCTCATCTGCGCCACCGGTGCGACCGGCGAGTTCATGAGGGACGCGGTCAAGGTCCGGATCGGGAACTCGCCGGAGCGGGAGCGCGAAATCGCCCGCGGCGAGCTCGTCAAGATCAACCGGATCCGCCTGACCCGTCTCGTGGAATCCGCAGAAGGGGAGTAGACCGAACATGAGCACCGAGACCACCGCGTCGGTGTCCACGCACATCCTGGACACCAGCATCGGGAAGCCCGCCGAAGGAGTCGCGATCTCGCTGTCCGCCCGCACGGGCCTCGACGGCGCGTGGACGGCCCTGGGCGGCTCCGCCACCGATGCGGACGGGCGCTGCAAGGACCTGCCGGCGCTGCCGGAGGGCACCACCCACGTACGTCTGGACTTCGAGACCGAGACGTACTTCTTTAGTAAGCACAGTTCCGAGAAGCAAGCCGAGGCGCAGCAGGACGCCCCCCGCGTAAGGGACAGCGGTGCGTTTTTCCCGGAAGTGACCATCACCTTCTCGGTCACTCCCGGCGAGCATTACCACGTACCGCTGCTGCTCAACCCGTTCGGCTACTCCGTTTACCGAGGGAGCTAGCATGGCCACGATTCTGGGCCAGAACCAGTACGGCAAGGCAGAGAACCGCGTCGTCAAGATCACGCGGGACGGCGACACCCACCACATCAAGGACCTGAACGTCTCGGTCGCCCTCTCGGGGGACATGGACGACGTGCACTACTCCGGCTCGAACGCGAACGTCCTTCCGACGGACACCACCAAGAACACGGTGTACGCGTTCGCCAAGGAGCACGGCATCGAGTCCGCCGAGCAGTTCGGCATCCACCTCGCGCGCTGGTTCGTCACCAGCCAGGAGCCGATCCAGAAGGCGCGCATCCGGATCGAGGAGTACTCCTGGTCCCGGATCGCCACGTCCGACGCGAACTCCAAGTTCATCGGCTCCGACGAGGTGAACCACTCCTTCGTCCGTGAGGGCCAGGAGACCCGGGTCACCCAGATCACGTACGACGGCAAGAACTGGGAGGTCATCTCCGGCCTCAAGGACCTGGTCGTCATGAACTCCACGAACTCCGAGTTCTGGGGCTACGTGAAGGACAAGTACACGACCCTGAAGGAGGCCTACGACCGCATCCTGGCGACCCAGGTTTCGGCTCGCTGGCGCTTCAACTGGTCGGACGACGAGCAGCGGATGCCCAACTGGGAGAAGTCCTACGCGGAGACCCGCAAGCACATGCTCCAGGCCTTCGCGGAGACCTACTCCCTCTCGCTGCAGCAGACCCTGTACCAGATGGGTTCGCGCATCATCAACCACCGTTCGGAGATCGACGAGGTCCGCTTCTCGCTCCCGAACAAGCACCACTTCCTCGTCGACCTCGAGCCCTTCGGCCTCAAGAACGACAACGAGGTCTACTTCGCCGCGGACCGTCCGTACGGTCTGATCGAGGCGACGGTCCTGCGCGACGGCGTCGACGCCTGCATCCCCGTGGACATGACCAACCTGTGAGGCGGCCCGCGCGTCCCGGGGCTCCGCAGTGGCCCCGGGACCGCGCGAAGCCTTCAGCACGCCCCACTTCCTGAATCGGCACCCGGACGCACCGAACGGGGCGGCAGTACTGTCAGCTGTCAAGGCCCCCGGCTCCGGCACTCAAATCCCCTGGGTCTTGCCGTGCCCGCACCGCCACTGAAAGCACGAGGAAGTCCCATGGCAGCATCGGCAGCCCATGACAGCGCCGTAGAGCGCATCGTCATCGAAAACTGTGCGATTGCAACCGTTGATGCGAACGACACCGAGTACGCCTCGGGCTACGTGGTCGTCGCAGGCAACAAGATCGAGTCGATCGGTGCGGGCAAGGCACCCGAGAACCTCGGCAATGTGGTCCGCCGCATCGACGGCACGGGTCACCTCGTCACCCCTGGTCTGGTCAACACCCACCACCACTTCTACCAGTGGATCACCCGCGGTCTGGCCACCGACCACAACCTCTTCAACTGGCTCGTCGCGCTGTACCCGACCTGGGCGCGCATCGACGAGCAGATGACGTACACGGCCGCGCAGGGCTCCCTCGGCGCCATGGCCAAGGGCGGCGTCACCACCGCCATGGACCACCACTACGTGTACCCCAAGGGCTCCGGAGACCTCTCCGGTTCGATCATCCGCGCCGCGTCCGAGATGGGCGTCCGCTTCACCCTCGCCCGCGGTTCCATGGACCGCAGCGAGAAGGACGGCGGCCTGCCGCCGGACCACGCCGTCGAGACCCTCGAAGGCGCGCTCGCCGACACCGAGGCGACCGTGAAGAAGTACCACGACGCCTCCTTCGACGCGATGACCCAGGTCGCCGTCGCCCCGTGCTCCCCCTTCTCGGTCTCCACCGAGCTGCTGAAGCAGGGCGCCGAGCTGGCCCGCCGCCTGGGTGTGCGCATGCACACGCACGGCTCGGAGACCGTCGAGGAAGAGCAGTTCTGCAAGGAACTGTTCGGCATGGGTCCGACCGACTACTTCGAGTCGACCGGCTGGCTCGGTGAGGACGTGTGGATGGCGCACAGCGTCCACATGAACGACTCCGACATCGCCGCGTTCGCCCGTACCAAGACCGGCGTCGCGCACTGCCCGTCCTCCAACGCCCGTCTGGCCGCCGGCATCGCCCGCGTCCCGGACATGCTCGCCGCCGGCGTCCCGGTCGGCCTCGGCGTGGACGGCACCGCCTCCAACGAGTCCGGTGAGCTGCACACCGAGCTGCGCAACGCGCTGCTGATCAACCGCCTGAACCCGGTCCACCGCGAGCGCGCCCTCAACGCGCGCCAGGCCCTGCGCCTGGGCACGTACGGCGGCGCCCAGGTCCTCGGCCGCGCCGACAACATCGGTTCGCTCGAGGCCGGCAAGTGCGCCGACCTCGTGATGTGGAACCTGAGCACGTTCCTGCACTCCTCGATCGCCGACCCGGTCACCGCGCTGGTCTTCGGTGCGGCGGCCCCGGTGACGGCCTCGTTCGTCAACGGCAAGCAGATCGTGGAGAACAACCGACTTCTCTTCGCCGACGAGGACGCGATCGCCGTGTCCACCCGGCAAGAGGCCCAGCGCCTGGCGCGCTTGACCGCGCAGGCCTGATCCCACGGAGTCCGGCCGGGGGGGACGGCCCCCGGCCGGCGGCCGCGGACCCGAGCGGGGTCCGCGGCAGCCGTTCCCGGGTAGCGCCCGAGGTTCTCACCGAAGGCGCCCCCGGGGGCGGTGACTCGTGCAACGTGCTCCGCGGCGCGTGCGACGCGCCCCCGCCACGGCACCTCCAGCTCTCTCGTACCACCGGCCTTCCGGCGGCCGCGGCACCCACGGCCGGCGGTCCGGCGCCGGCGCCCGCCCCCACTCCCCGGGACGCCGCACTCCCCGGGACGCCGCACCCGGCGCCACCCACAACTCCACAAAGGCTCGACTAGCACCGCTTTCGCACCACCTCCAAGACACCCACGTCCCTGCCGACGTGTTTAACCGACCGGAGGAAGCCGTGGCCATAGCGCCCAGGTTTCGCAAAGATGCAGTCGCAGTACCGGAGGAGAAGCACCCGGTCGACGAGACCCTGCCTCCGCTGAAAATGTTCACGAGCGGCCTCCAGCACGTGGCCGCCATGTACGCGGGCGTGGTGGCCCCGCCCATGATCGTCGGCCCCGCCGTCGGCCTCTCCGCCACCGAGACCGCCTTCCTGATGGGCGCCTCGCTCTTCACCGCCGGGCTCGCCACCCTCCTCCAGACCCTCGGATTCTGGAAGATCGGCGCCAAACTCCCCTTCGTGAACGGCGTCTCGTTCGCCGGCGTCACCCCGATGATCGCCATCGGCAAGGGGGAGGGGGGCGACGCCGTCCCCGTCATCTTCGGCGCGATCGTCGTCGCCGGGGTCCTGGGCTTCTTCGCCGCCCCGTACTTCGGCAAACTCGTCAGGTTCTTCCCGCCGGTGGTCACCGGTACGGTCATCACCCTCATCGGGGTCTCGCTGCTCCCGGTGGCCTTCAACTGGTCCCAGGGCGGCAACCGCACCGCCACCGACTACGGCTCGATGCGGAACATCGGCATGGCGGCCGTCACCCTCGCGATCGTCCTGCTGATGCGCAAGTTCCTGCGCGGATTCCTCCAGCAGATCTCCATCCTGCTGGGCCTGGTCGCCGGTACGCTCGTCGCCCTCCCGCTGGGCATGACCAGCTTCGACGCCGTCAAGAACGCGGACGTGGTCGGCTTCCCGACCCCGTTCCACTTCGGCGCCCCGCAGTTCCAGGTCGCCGCGATCATCTCGATGTGCATCGTGATGCTGGTGTGCATGACGGAGTCCACCGCCGACATCCTGGCCCTGGGCAAGATCGTCGGCCGTCCGGCGGACGCGAGGACCATCGAGGGCGGCCTGCGCGCGGACGCGCTCGGCAGCGCGGTCAGCCCGCTGTTCAACGGCTTCATGTGCAGTGCCTTCGCGCAGAACATCGGCCTGGTCGCCATGACCAGGGTGCGCAGCCGGTTCGTGGTCGCGGCCGGCGGCGGCATCCTGATCCTGCTCGGCCTGTGTCCGATGGCCGCATCCGTCATCGGGGTGGTCCCGCTGCCGGTCCTCGGCGGTGCGGGCGTGGTCCTCTTCGGCTCGGTGGCCGCCAGCGGTATCCAGACGCTGGCCGGCGCGGCCATGGAGAAGGGCGAGAACGCCCTGATCGTCGCCGCGGCGCTGGGCATCGGCCTGATCCCGATCGCGGCCCCCGGCTTCTACCACGCCTTCCCGAAGGACCTGCTGGTCGTGCTCGACTCGGGCATCAGCACCGGCTGCGTCGTGGCCATCGCGCTGAACCTGGCCTTCAACCACCTCGGCGCCAAGAAGGGCTCGGCGCGGGCCGCCCGCCCGGATCCGGTGGCGGTGCACTGACCGGGCCCCGCCCGGCCGGAGCGCGGAGCGGCGCGGAGCGGCGGTGCGGACGT
>NZ_JBEXOV010000160.1:0-10826 GCF_040611715.1 Streptomyces sp. NPDC006544
CGCGCCGAGCGGGAAGCCCCCGCCGTACGGGCCTTCGTCGAGCAGGCCCGGGCCGGCCGGGACGGTGACTCCCGGCCCCGCCGCGCACCGGTACCGGGAGGCGCGAAGCGGGTCTCGAAGGGACCCGCTTGTCCGTCCCGGCCAATCACGGACGGGTGATCCTTCCGTGGAGGCGGAAATCCATCCCGGATCCGCCACTACACTGCTCAACACAACGCGTCAGGCCCACAGTGTCGTGCGTCTTCCACGCGGCTACCCCCTCCACCGCCTGCGGCCGTCGGGACGGCCGTCCGCACTGGACTTGTGAGGACCCACGTGAGCTCGAAACCTGTCGTACTCATTGCCGAAGAGCTGTCGCCCGCCACGGTGGACGCGCTCGGTCCGGACTTCGAGATCCGGCACTGCAACGGCGCGGACCGCGCCGAGCTGCTGCCCGCGATCGCCGACGTGGACGCCATCCTCGTGCGCTCCGCGACCAAGGTCGACGCCGAGGCCATCGCCGTCGCGAAGAAGCTGAGGGTCGTCGCCCGCGCCGGAGTCGGCCTGGACAACGTCGACGTGTCCGCCGCCACCAAGGCGGGCGTGATGGTCGTGAACGCCCCGACCTCCAACATCGTGACGGCCGCCGAGCTGGCCTGCGGCCTCCTCGTCGCCACCGCGCGCAACATTCCGCAGGCCAACACCGCGTTGAAGAACGGCGAGTGGAAGCGGAACAAGTACACCGGCGTCGAGCTCAGCGAGAAGACCCTCGGCGTCGTCGGCCTCGGCCGCATCGGCGTGCTGGTCGCCCAGCGCATGTCGGCCTTCGGTATGAAGATCGTCGCGTACGACCCCTACGTGCAGCCCGCGCGAGCCGCCCAGATGGGCGTCAAGATGCTGACGCTGGACGAGCTCCTCGAGGTCGCCGACTTCATCACCGTGCACCTGCCCAAGACCCCCGAGACCCTCGGTCTCATCGGGGACGAGGCCCTGCACAAGGTGAAGCCGTCCGTCCGCATCGTCAACGCCGCCCGCGGCGGGATCGTGGACGAGGCCGCGCTGTACTCGGCCATCAAGGAGGGCCGCGTCGCCGGCGCCGGACTCGACGTGTACGCGAAGGAGCCCTGCACGGACTCCCCGCTGTTCGAGCTCGACCAGGTCGTCTGCACCCCGCACCTCGGCGCGTCCACGGACGAGGCCCAGGAGAAGGCCGGCGTGTCGGTCGCCAAGTCGGTGCGCCTCGCCCTCGCCGGCGAGCTCGTGCCGGACGCGGTCAACGTCCAGGGCGGGGTCATCGCCGAGGACGTCCGCCCCGGCCTGCCGCTCGCGGAGAAGCTCGGCCGCATCTTCACCGCCCTCGCGGGCGAGGTCGCGGTCCGCCTCGACGTGGAGGTCTGCGGCGAGATCACCCAGCACGACGTCAAGGTGCTCGAACTCTCCGCGCTCAAGGGTGTCTTCGAGGACGTCGTCGACGAGACGGTCTCCTACGTCAACGCCCCGCTCTTCGCGCAGGAGCGCGGCGTCGAGGTCCGCCTGACCACCTCGTCGGAGTCCCCGGACCACCGCAACGTGGTGACCGTCCGCGGCACCCTGTCGGACGGCTCGGAGGTCTCGGTCTCGGGCACGCTCGTGGGTCCGAAGCACCTGCAGAAGATCGTCGGCATCGGCGACTACGACGTGGACCTGGCGCTCGCCGACCAGATGGTCGTCCTGCGCTACGCCGACCGCCCGGGCGTGGTCGGCACCGTCGGCCGCATCCTCGGCGAGGCCGGCCTGAACATCGCGGGCATGCAGGTCGCCCGCGCCGAGGAGGGTGGCGAGGCGCTCGCTGTCCTCACGGTCGACGCCGAGGCCCCGGTGAACGTCCTCGCGGACATCGCCACGGAGATCGGCGCGGTCTCGGCCCGTACGGTCAGCCTCCGCTGACGTTCCGGCAGCTGACGCAGGACCTACGCGAAGGGCCCGGGGAAACCCCGGGCCCTTTCGTGTTCCCGCTGTCACCGGACGGGGCTCAGACCCCCGGTCCCGGCTCGGAGCCGCGGATCCCGGACCTTCCTCCGTCGCTCAGCGCGCGAGTGCTTCGTCGGCGAGGGCCCCCTGCGCGGCGGCCGGGGCGGTGGCTGCGCGGCCGCGGAGCAGGATCGCGGCGAGCACCGCCGCCGCGAGCAGCAGGACCGTACCGCCCCAGGCCGCGTACTGCATCGCGTGGACGAAGGCCTCGCGGGCCACGGTCAGGACCTGTCCTCCCGCTTCGCCGCCGAGCTCCTGCGCGGTGGCCACGGCCCCGCCCAGGGTCTCCCGTACGGCGGGCTCGGAGTCCGCGAGGTCGGAGCGGTAGACGGCGGTGCCGAGGCTGCCGAGGACGGCCATCCCGAGGGCGCCGCCGAACTCCTGGCCCGTCTCCAGCAAGGAGGCGGCGGAACCGGCCTTCTCGGCGGGGGCGGCGCCCAGGGCCATGTCGGAGACCAGGGACATCACGGTGACGATGCCGCTGGCGAGGACGCCGGCCCCGGCCAGCAGCAGCCACAGCGAGTCCGTGCCGACCAGGCCGATCAGGGCGAACCCGGCTGCGGCGAGGAGGAAGCCGCCCGCGATGACGTACGCCCGGTCGGTCCTCTGGGCGAGGGCCGCGCCGGCGGGGGCGGCGGCGCCGATGACGACCGAGGGGGCCAGGCTCCACAGGGCGGCCTCGAGGGTGCCCATGCCGAGCACCGACTGCAGGTACTGGGTGGTGAAGTAGGCCGAGCCCATCATGGCGAAGGCGGCGACGGTGTTCAGGCCGATGCCGGCGCCGAATCCGCGGCCCCGGAAGAGGGTCCGGGAGACCATGGCGTCCTCACGGGTGCGCTGGCGGCGGACGAAGGCGTATCCGAAGGCCAGGCCGACGGCGAGGCAGCCGGCGCGGAGCGGGGTGACGCCCTCGGCGGCGATCTCCTTGAGGCCGTAGACCACGGGCAGTACGGCGGCCATGGACAGCGGCACGCTCAGCAGGTCGAAGCGGCCGGGGGCCGGGTCCTTGAACTCCGGTACCAGCACGGGGACCAGGGCGAGCAGGAGCAGCATCGCGGGCACGTTGATCAGGAAGACGGAGCCCCACCAGAAGTGGTTGAGCATCACTCCGCTCATCACGGAGCCCAGCGCGATGCCGCCCGTCATGGCGCCGGACCAGATCGCGATGGCCTTGCCGCGCTGCTTGTCGTCCTGGAAGAGGTTGCGCACCAGGGCGAGCGTGGAGGGCATCAGGGTGGCGCCTCCGATGCCGAGCAGGACGCGGGCCGCGATGAGCATCTCGGCGCTGGTGGCGTAGGCCGCGCCGGTCGAGGCGAGCCCGAAGGCGGCCGCGCCGGCCAGCAGGAGCTTGCGGCGGCCGATGCGGTCACCGAGCGAGCCCATCGTGATCAGCAGGCCGGCGAGGGCGAAGGCGTAGCTGTCGAAGATCCAGAGCTGCTGTGTGGCGGTGGGGTCGAGCTCCCGGGAGATGGCCGGGATGGCGAAGTAGAGGACGGAGACGTCCATCGAGACCAGGAGCAGGGGAAGCAGGAGGACGGTGAAGGCGGTCCATTCCCGGCGACCGGCGAGACGCGCTGCGGGGTTCGTCATGAGCAGTAATGTACAAGCGTCATAAACGACTGTCTAGAACGGATGTATATGACAATCGTCTGGAACAGTTGTAACGGGTGGGAGTCCTGGCTACCGTGAGGGCATGGGACATCGAGAAGACTTGCTGGAAGGCGCCAAGAAGTGCCTGGTCGAGAAGGGTTTCGTGCGCACGACCGCGCGCGACATCGTCAAGGCCTCGGGCGCGAACCTGGCCTCGATCGGCTACCACTACGGCTCCAAGGACGCGCTCCTCACCCAGGCGTTCATCGCCGTGATCGAGGAGTGGGGCGACAAGTTCACCGACGGCGTGACGGGGGAGGGCGGCTCACTGGAGCGCTTCCGCTCGGTGTGGGACGGGGTGCACGCCGGTCATGAGGAGTCCGGCCCGGTCTGGGCGGCCAGCATGGAGATCGCGCTCACCCGCGAGGGGCTGCCGGAACTTCGGGCGATGCTGGCGGCCTCGCAGGGGGAGGGGCGCAAGGGGCTGGTCTCGATGTTCACGGGCGTGCCCGAGGAGGAGCTCGGCGAGGAGGATCTGCGCACGGCCGGCGCCTTCTACCAGGCCCTGCTGAACGGGTTCATGATGCAGTGGCTCTTCGATCCCGCGTCGGCCGCGACGCCCGCGGAACTGACCGAGGGCATGCGGCGGGCGGTGGAGCTGATGGTGAAGACCGGGCCCGCGGGGGCCGCCGGCGCCGGACGAGCGGAGTAGGAACGCCGCCGCGGCGGCCGGGACCTCCGGCTACTCGGGCGGCGCCGGACGCTGCCCCCGGCCGTGCAGGCGGGCCGCCTTGAGGGACATGTGGAGGAGCAGCCGGTCCTCACCCTCGTCGAGATCGAGGCCGGTCAGCTGCTCCACCCGTGCGAGGCGGTAGTACAAGGTCTGGCGGTGGATCCCCAGAACCGCCGCCGCGCGGCCCGCCTGGCCCGCGCAGTCCAGGAACACCTCTGCGGTCCGGGCCAGTTCGGGGTGCGCCGGGCCGAGCAGGGCACGGGCCGCCGGATCGTCCAGGGCCTCCTCGGCCATCGACGCCAGCATCCGGTAGGGCCCGATGGCGGACCACTGCGCGACCGGACCCAGCCGCGGCCGCGCGCCCGCGGCCCGCGCCGCGGCGACGGCCTGCTGCCAGGCGGCGGGCAGTCCCGCGAGCGCCCGCACGGGATCGGACACCCCGGCGGTCGCCCCGGCCGCCCCGGCTGCCCCGGACGCGGTGGCGCCCGGTCCGGCCGCCCCGCGGGGCATCAGCCGCGCGATCGCCGTCATGGCCGGGGCCAGCGGGTCCGTACCGCGCATCCGGATCAGGACCGCCAGGGACCGCCGTCCCGGGCCGGCCGGCCCGTCCGGGCCGCGCGCGCCGGAGCCCGGCTCCTCCTCGCCGGCCCCGGGCCGGGGGACCACGCACACGGCCGCCGCTCCCGGGACCGACGCCGGAGCCTCCCCGGGCCACGGGCTCACGCACACCGCCGCGTGCAGTCCCTCCTCGCCCGGACCGAGCGCCATCCGGAGCGCGGCCACCGCCATGTCCTGCTGCCGGCCCCGCCCGGCGGTGAGCACCGCCAGGAACTCCCGGGACAGGCCGGCTCCCGCCCGCGCCTCCTCGGCGAGGAGGACGCCGATGCGCTGGGCCACCTCCATGGCCGCCGCCAGCGCCCCCGCGTCCGGGCTGGGCTCCTGGTCGAGGAGCCATACGTAGCCCTGGACGATCCCGTGGTGGCGCGCCGGCAGGCAGATCCGGCCCCGCAACACTCCCGCCTCCGGGGCCGCCGGGATCCGTACCGGTCCGATGGCGCGGGCGATGCCGAAGCCCTCGAACCAGGAGCGGACGGCAGCGGTCGACTGGCGGGTGAGGATCGAGCGGGTCCGTACCGGGTCCAGTACGAGTTCGCTGCCGTCGCTGTCGCTGTCGTGCGCGCCGAAGGCGATGAGGCGGAAGTCCCGGTTCTCCAGCGTCGCCGGAGCGCCGAGCAGCGCCGAGATCTCGTCCACCAGGTCCTGGTAATCGCCCTTCACCCGCACATTCTCCCACCCGCCGACCGGCTCCTCAGACAGATGTATGAGATCCCGGCCACGGATGCGTGACAGCTGTCGATGGCAGAGGATCAGGAAGATCCCTAGGTTTCACGGTGGTTTCACTCGCGTTCTCCCTATGGCCGCCGCCGTCCCGGCGGGGGGCCGTATGCCCTGCTTCAGCTCAGTCAGCCACCCGTTGGAGGTACCCCGTGCTGGGTCCCGCGATCCTCGCCGCCTCGCGCAGCGACAAGATGCGCCGAATCGTCTCTGCCGCCCCGGTGACCAAGCCCGTGGTGAACCGGTTCATCCCGGGTGAGACGGTCGACCAGGTGCTCCCGATCGTCGAGGACCTCACGGGCAAGGGCCTGGAAGTGACCCTCGACGTCGTCGGCGAGGACATCACCACGGTGGAGCAGTCGCACGCCGCGCGCGACGCCTACCTGGAGCTCATCGAGCAGCTGGCGACCCTGGGCCTCGGTGAGACCGCCGAGATGTCGGTGAAGCTCTCGATGTTCGGCCAGGCGCTGGAAGGCGGCCACGAGCTGGCCCTCGCCAACGTCCGCCCGGTGGTCGAGGCCGCCGCCGCGATCGGCACGACCGTCACCCTGGACGCCGAGGACCACACCACCCTCGACTCGATGTTCGCCATCCACGAGGAGCTGCGCCGCGACTTCCCGCAGACCGGCTGCGTGATCCAGGCGTACCTCTTCCGCACCGAGGCCGACGCCCGGCGCCTGGCCGCCGCGGGCAGCCGCGTACGGATCGTGAAGGGCGCCTACAAGGAGCCCGCCGAGGTCGCGTACCAGGACAAGGCCGAGATCGACAAGGCGTACGTCCGCATCCTGAAGATCCTCATGGACGGCGACGGCTACCCGATGATCGGGTCCCACGACCCGCGCCTGATCGCCATCGGCCAGGAGCTCGCGCGCAAGGCCGGGCGCAAACTGGACGAGTACGAGTTCCAGATGCTCTACGGCATCCGCAGCGAGGAGCACCTGCGCCTGGCCGCCGAAGGACACCGGATGCGCGTCTACACGGCGTACGGGACCGACTGGTACGGCTACTTCATGCGGCGCCTCGCGGAGAAGCCCGCCAACCTCCTCTTCTTCCTCCGCTCGATGATCACCAAGAACTAGGCACCCCACTAGCTCAAGGAGTTACCAGTTTCATGGATGCTGTGACCCAGGTCCCCGCGCCGGTCAACGAGCCGGTCCACTCGTACGCCCCCGGCACCCCGGAGCGCGCGCGCCTCGAGACCCAGCTGAAGCAGCTGTCCGAGAACCCGATCGACCTCCCGATGACCATCAACGGCGTCAAGCGGATGGGCGGCGGCGAGCGCTTCGACGTCGTGCAGCCGCACGACCACAAGTCGGTCATCGGTACGTACGCTAACGCCACCCAGGCCGACGCGCAGGAGGCCGTCGACGCCGCCCTGGCCGCCGCCCCGGCCTGGCGCTCGATGTCCTTCGACGACCGCGCCGCGATCATCCTGCGCGCCGCCGAGCTGCTGGCCGGCCCGTGGCGCGAGAAGCTGGCCGCCTCCACCATGCTCGGCCAGTCGAAGACCGCGCAGCAGGCCGAGATCGACTGCCCGTGCGAGCTCGTCGACTTCTGGCGCTTCAACGTGCACTTCGCCCGCCAGATCCTGGCCGAGCAGCCGGGTGCCAACTCGGCCGGCGTCTGGAACCGCAGCGACCACCGCCCCCTCGAGGGCTTCGTCTACGCGATCACGCCGTTCAACTTCACCGCCATCGCGGGCAACCTGCCGACCGCCCCGGCCCTGATGGGCAACGTGGTCGTCTGGAAGCCGTCCCCGACGCAGACCCACTCCGCGGTCCTCCTCATGGAGCTGCTGGAGGAGGCCGGCCTGCCGAAGGGCGTCATCAACCTGGTGACGGGCGACGGCATCGCCGTCTCCGAGGTGGCGCTGACGCACCCCGAGCTCGCGGGCATCCACTTCACCGGTTCGACCAAGACCTTCCAGCACCTGTGGAAGACGGTCGGCACCAACATCGAGAAGTACAAGTCCTACCCGCGCCTGGTCGGCGAGACCGGCGGCAAGGACTTCGTCGTCGCGCACCCGTCCGCGGACCGCGCGACCCTCAAGACCGCGCTGACCCGCGGCTCCTTCGAGTACCAGGGCCAGAAGTGCTCGGCGTCCTCGCGCGCCTACGTCCCGGCCTCGATCTGGAACGACGGCTTCAAGGAGGCCTTCGCGGCCGAGATCGACGGCATCACCATGGGTGACGTCCGCGACCTGACGAACTTCATCGGCGCCGTCATCGACGAGCGGTCCTTCGCGAAGAACAAGGCCGCCATCGACCGTGCCATCGCCGACCCGACCTGCGAGATCGTCGCGGGCGGCGTGTACGACGACTCGGAGGGCTACTTCGTCCGCCCGACCGTCATCGCGTGCACGGACCCGGAGAACGAGGTCTTCACGACCGAGTACTTCGGCCCGATCCTGGCGGTCCACGTGTACGAGGACGCCGACTTCGACGCCATGCTGGCGCAGATGGAGTCCGTCTCGGCGTACGCCCTGACCGGCTCGATCATCGCCGGGGACCGCTACGCGGCCGCCGACGCGATGGAGAAGCTCCGCTTCGCCGCGGGCAACTTCTACATCAACGACAAGTCGACCGGCGCCGTCGTCGGCCAGCAGCCCTTCGGCGGCGGCCGCGCCTCGGGCACCAACGACAAGGCCGGCGCCGCGACGAACCTGCAGCGCTGGACCTCGACCCGCTCCATCAAGGAGACGCTGGTCGCGCCGACCGAGTACGGCTACCCCCACATGGGCTGATCCCGGCCCCGCTGAACCCCGCCCCCGCTCCGGTACCCCCAAGTCCGGAGCGGGGGTGGTCCCATGTCCGGGCGGGTCCGCGCCCTCCTACGGGACGAGCACGACCTTGCCCAGGTTCCCGCGCCGCTCGATCACGGCGTGCGCGCGGGCCGCCTCGGCAAGGGGGATCTCCTCGTGCACGGCGGTGCGCAAGGTGCCCGCCTCCCACAGCTCCCACAGCTCGCGCCGCCAGCGCTCGTACAGTTCGGGCTTGCCGGTGGCGATGGCCCGCATCTGGAAACCGGTCACCGAGGCGCCGCGGACCAGGAGTTCGTAGGCGTCCACCGTGCCGCCGCCGGAGCCGAAGGCCACCAGCCGGCCTCCGGTCGCCAGGGCCCGTACGCCGGGGCCCAGCAGATCGCCGCCGACGCCGTCGAGGACCACGTCGTACGGGGCTCCCCAGTCGGCGTCCTCGTACAGGACGACCTCGTCGGCGCCGAGGCCCCGTACGAACGCCGCCTTGCCGGCGCTGCTGACGGCGGCGACGACGCGGCTCGCCCCGCCGGCCCTGGCGAACTGCAGGGCGAGCGTCCCCACGGCGCTGGCGGCCGCCGTGACCAGGACCGACTCCCCGGGCTCCACGCGCGCGGCCTCGTACGCGCCGCGTGCCACCAGCCCGCTGCGGACCAGGGCGACCGCCTCGACGGCGCTCGCGCCGTCCGGGATCCGGGAGGTCATCGCGGCGCCCAGGACCGCGAACTCGGCGTAGGCGTCGGCGAAGCACAGCCCCGTGACGCGGTCGCCCACGGCGAAGCCCGCGGCCCCCTCTCCGGTGGCGGCGATCCGCCCGGCGACCTCGCCGCCGAACGGCGTCGCCGTGCTGCCCTCCCGGACCTTGCGGACGGTGGGCAGGGTCACCCCGACGGCCTCGGAACGGACGAGGACCTCACCCGGCCCCGGGCCGGGTACCGGGACGTCCTCCGCGAAGAGGACTTCGGGGCCGCCGTTGACCTCGTGGCGGATGCGGAGCATGGGGGACCTCCCGTTGTCGATCTTGTGAAGGTCTCACGGTAGTGCCACGCGGTCCGCGTCCTAGTGCGGCACTAGACCTCGGTCATGACCTGGTCGAGGGACTTGCGGACCAGGTCCGGGACCTCGCAGTCCTCGGACGGGTAGCCGACCGGGATGACCGCGAAGGCCTTCTCGTTCTCCGGGCGGTTCAGGACCTGGGAGAGGAAGCGCATCGGGCTCGGGGTGTGGATCAGCGCGGCCAGGCCCGACAGGTGGAGGGCGGACAGCAGCATGCCGACCGCGATGCCGACCGACTCGTCGACGTAGTAGTGCTTGTGCTTCGTACCGTCGTCGCCGAGCCAGTAGCGCTGCTGGAACACCACGATCATGGCCGGGGCGTCGGTGAGGTGGGTCTTCACGGCGTCGGTGCCGATGGGGCGCAGCGCCGCCAGCCATTCGTCACCGAGCCGGCCGTCGTAGGACAGCTGCTCCTCCTGCTCGGCGGCCGCGCGGATCTGCTCCCGTACGGCCGGGTCCTTGACCAGGACGAAGGTCCACGGCTGCTGGTGCGCCCCCGAGGGCGCGGTCGCGGCGCACGCGACGGCGTCGCGGACCACCTGCTCGGGGACAGGGTCGGGGGAGAAGTGGCGTACGGTCCTGCGCTCGTCCATCCGCGTCCGCAACTCGGCGGCGCGCGCGAGGGATTCCTCGCTCGGCATCCGCTCGGGCCGGTAGGCGGCGGGACGGTAGGGCTGGCCGTGGATCGGGGTCCACTGCTGGGTATCGGGCGACATGCGCCGAGTCTGCCGAGGCAATGGTCCAGACCGCCAGACCCGCGTCGGCCGAATCCGGCCGGTGGGCGCCACTGCGCGTCCGTATAGCGGGGACCGGTGCCGGGGAGTCCGCTTGGTACGGTCCCGTCATGGCTGACGGGGACAGGGGAGCGGGTCCGCACGGTGCTGCGGCAGACGGCGGCGGGGGACCGGGGAGCCGCGCGCGCACGAGGGCCCTGCGGTCGGTGTTCCTGCGGCACACCTCGCAGGTCGCCGAGTGGGAGATGCGCCGGGTGCGGGAGCTGCTCGACGCCGCCTTCGAAGGGGACTTCGGGGCGGAGGACTTCGAGCACGCGCTCGGAGGGATGCACGCGCTGGTGTACGACGGCGAGGAGCTCGTCGCGCACGGGAGCGTCGTGCAGCGGCGGGTCGTGCACGCGGGACGGGCGCTGCGCACCGGGTACGTCGAGGCCGTGGCCGTGCGCGCCGACCGGCGGCGGTCCGGGCTCGGCGGGGTGGTGATGCGGTCGCTGGAGGGGGTCGTCGCGCGGGCCTACGTACTGGGCGCGCTCAGCGCCCCTTCGCCGTGCCCGCACTCCAGTCCGCCTGGCTCAAGGCCCACCACCCGGCCGCCCTCTACGCCGGACTGCTCGAACACGACCCCGGGATGTGG
>NZ_JBEXOV010000161.1:0-10494 GCF_040611715.1 Streptomyces sp. NPDC006544
GGGGCCCCCCGCCGGGGGGGGGGGGGGGGCGCCCCCCCCCGGGGCGCCCCCCCCCCCCCCCACCGGCGAGACGGTCTGCGCGGGCGGTCAGTGCTTGAAGACGTCCTTGGCCTTCTCCTTGGCCGCGCGGGCGTCGCCCTTCGCCTGCTCCCCACGGCCCTCGGCTTCCAGCCGCTCGTTCCCGACCGCGTGGCCCGCGATTTCCTTGATCTTGCCCTTGGCCTGCTCGGTCTTGGCCTTGCTCTTCTGCTCACCCGACACTTCTGATCACTCCCTGTGCGCTCGGAAACGTCTTGCACTACCTCTTCTGACCCGGCTGCGCGAGGGCAAACAGCCGTGCTGTGCCGAATCTTTGTCCGCCGAGTCCGGTCCACCAGGGTTTCCTGGCGCGGGGACTGGGCAGTCGGCCGGTAGTGGATCGTGAGCCTCGGACGAGGGAGTTGCTTTTCGTGAACGGGAACGTGTGGGCCTATCGGCAGACGTCGGGCTACCGGCCGGGTATGGACCTGACCGGCTACAAGGTCCAGGCGACGGAGGGATCCATCGGCAAGGTCGACAAGCACTCCGATGAGATCGGCTCCGCCTACCTGGTGGTCGACACCGGCCCGTGGATCTTCGGGAGGGAAGTCCTCCTCCCGGTCCGCGCGATCACGAAGGTCGACGAGGAAGCCCGGCGGATCTACATCGACCTCACCAAGGCGGAGATCGAGGACGCCCCCGAGTTCGACCGGGACAAGCACCTCGGCAACGCGGACTACCGTTCCGCACTGAGTGCGTACTACGGCTTCGGCGCCTCCTTCGCCGGCCGTCCCGCCACGCGGGCGGCCTGAGGCGCAGCAGGACTCCCGGAGTCCGGCCGACGCCCCCCACTCCCCGGGAGTGGGGGGCGCCGGCCTGTTCGGGCTCCAGAGGGGCACCCTGGACGAGCCCTCGGCCGCGCCGTGCGGGGGCGGCCGGTCTGCGCCGGGCTGCTGCCGTCGGGTTCCGGAGCCCGGGGACGGCGGCTCAAGCGTCGTCGCCGGGGGTTCGCCGGTCGCCCCGGTCCCGGCCGCGGAACGGCCGGAGGCCCGGGGCATCCGGGTGCCGTACGGATCCGGGCGGCAGCCCGTCGTGCGTTCGGGATCCGGTCGGCGTTCTCCGGGGACGTCGCGCGTCCGGGGCCCGATGCGGATGCCCCCCGCTGTGCGGTGCGGGCTTCCGCTCCTTCGCGTATGGCCCGTCAGATTCGGCCCAAACAGCAGCGGAAAAAGGTGTACTGAGAGGGCGTCAAGAAAACGGGGAACCGGTTCACAGGTGTGGGACCGCGGCGGCGGGGCACACGCCTGTCCGGAGGTTGATAAACAATGGTTCCCCTTATTCTTGTTCTTCTGCTCATTCTGATTCTCTTCGGTGCGGGTTTCGCGGTGAAGATCCTTTGGTGGGTCGCGATCGCCGTACTGGTCCTCTGGCTCATCGGCTTCGTCGCCCGTCCCAAGAGCGGCAGCGGACGGTGGTACCGCTGGTAGGGAGATGTCGTGACCCCCGCGAATGAGTCGCCGGGGGCGGGGCAGGAGAAGTTCAGGCGGACACACCATCCGCCGTGCAAGGCATCGGAAAAGGATGGACGGAGAGGAATTGCTTTCCGTCCGCCACTTACCGGAGGAGTTGTTTTTCGCGTGACTGAACATGCCTGGAGTTACAAGTCGACGGCGGGCCACCTGGCCGGCACCGATCTGACCGGTTACAAGGTCGAGGCGACCGACGGGAGCATCGGAAAGGTCGACAAGCACTCCGACGAGGTCGGTGACGCCTATCTGGTCGTGGACACCGGCGTATGGATCTTCGGCAAGGAGGTCCTCCTGCCGGCGAGCACGGTGACCCGGATCGACGCGGAGAACAAGAAGATCTTCGTCGACCGGACCAGGGAACAGATCAAGAACGCTCCCGAGTTCCACCGGGACAAGCACCTCGGTGACGCGGGCTACCACGAGGAACTGGGCACGTACTACGGGAGCGGCGCTCCCTTCGGCGGCCGCCCCGCCTGACCCGTTGCGTGAGGGGGCCCGAACTCGTCGAGTTCGGGCCCCCTCACGCGTTCGCCCCGCTCACGTGGGTGCCCACACCTCGGCCAGGCGCGCACGCGAGCGGAGCGACCGAGCGAAGGAGAAGGTGAGTGACAAGGTGAAGGCATCCAAGATCGGGTACAAGCCGGTCGGCATGGCTCTCGGCGCTCTCAGCGGCATGATCGCCGGAATGGCGTTCAAGCAGGCCTGGAAGATGATCGAGGGGGAGGGCGACGCTCCCGGCGCCACGGACGAGGACCGCTCCTGGAAGGAGATCCTCGTCGCCGCCGCTCTGCAGGGAGCGATCTTCGCCGTCGTCAAGGCCGCCGTCGACCGGTCCGGGGCCGCGGCGACCCGGCGGGTGACGGGCACCTGGCCCGCGTGAACCCGCGAGGCGCCGGCCGCGCCGGCGGGCTGCCGGCGCGACCGGGAGCGGCGCCGGCCGGGTGACCCGCGCCTACATGGGGTCCATGGTTCCGCTGCCGCGGCCGTTCTCCTGCTCGCTCTTCTCCCGAATGTGCAGGGCCTTCTCCGTCAGCCGCTGTCGCTCCGCGGGATCGGTGGCGTGCTGCGCCGCCTGCTCCAGCTCCTGGGCCTTGTCGCGCATCTGCCGGGCTCGCTCGCTCGGCTGGTTCTCGCCGCTCATGATCAATCCTCGGTTCGGGGGAGGCGGGCCTCTCCAGCCAAGCAGGGGGGACGTCCGCCCGCCACCGCACTCCGCCGCGTCACCTCACTTCGCCCTCCCACCCCACCTCGGCAGCCCCGGCAGCGCACCCCGGAGCCGGCCGCGCAGCCGGTCCGTGCTCCGCGTGCGGGCGTGGCGGTCCAGTTCCTCCAAGAGGCGCTGGGACCGTGTGTCGACGTCCAGCTCGTCGAGGACCCGGTCGATCTCGGTGAGCAGCGCGCCGTGCAGCTGCCAGTGCGCCGGATCCTCGCGCGCGGAGGCCAGCAGCAGGTCCGCGAGCCGGTCGCGGTGGCCCCGGGCCACGGCCAGCTCCCCGGTCAGGCGGGCCTCGGCCTCTTCGGCGTTGGCGCTGACCTGTGCGGTGATCAGCTGGGCGAAGCTCTCCACGGCGATCGCGGTGTGGCGCAGCACCTCCTGGAGCGCGGCGGTGGTCCCGGCGTCGAAGAACGGGCCGTCGGGGCGGGCTTTGGCCAGGTCGGTCAGCGTGCGGCAGGCCACGCGGAGCACAACGGCGCAGATCTCCAGCGTGTCGAGGCCGGTACGCAGCACCAGCCGGAAGAGCAGGCCCTCCTTGACCCGCGGATTGAGCCGGAGGCTGTCCTCGGCCTGCCGCAGGGCGGCGTCGACCTGTGCGATGTCGTTGTCGAGCCGCCGTGCCTCGTGCAGCCGGGCCGCGGCCTGTTCGACCCTGGCCGGTCCGAGGGGTTCCTCGCCGAGGTGGTCGAGCAGTCGGCTCATGCGCAGCGCGAGGTCGGTGATCGCGGTACCCGCGGGACCGACCCACAGGGGCGGCGCCAGGAGCAGGTTGACCAGGAGCCCGACCACCGCGCCGATGACCGTTTCCAGGACGCGGTCCCAGGCGGTGTCGGTGACCTGGGTGACTCCGAGGACGAGCATGGCGCTGATCGCGACCTCGGGGACGAACTCGTCGACCCGGACCAGGCGGCCCACCACCAGGGAGGCCAGGATGAGCAGGCCGAGGCTCCACCAGGTGAGCCCCACCAGCACGCTGAAGCCGATCGCGATCAGCACGCCGACGACCACGGCGTTCACCCTGCGGATGCTGGTGGTCAGCGTGGAGTACAGGGTCACCTGGACGACGAGCAGGGCGGTCAGCGGGGCGGTCAGCGGGTTCGGCTCACTGCTCAGGCGCAGTGCGACGACGTAGCTGATGACGGCTGCCGCCGTGGACCGCAGGGCCTGGACGGCGACCGGCTCGCGGCGGCGCCGCGCGACCCGGGTGACGAGCTTGTTGATCATTTCCGGCATGTCCGGGCACCTGCCCAAGACGCCACCGGATGACGCATGACGGCCGGTCCTTTCTCCGTGCCTCACCTCGATGGCGTCTCCCGCGCCCCCGCACCGGTCGTTTCCCCGGCTCGCTCGTCTACGGCTCCGTGACGCGGGTAGGCGCGCGGTACGAGTCGTCGGGTCCCGACCGGACCCCGTGGGAGAGGAGCAGCCGTGCACGGCATGGAGGACAAGCGCCAGGAACCGGGAAAGGGCCGCGAGGAGCAGGTGCAGGAGCACCCCGGTCCGGACCCGGTGCACCCCGAGGCCAGCAAGCCGGTCTCGGGCAAGAGTCCCGAGGAAGTACGGCGGATGCAGGAGGAGAGGATGGCTCACGAACACGACGACACGAAGTGACGACGCGAAGTGACGACGCGGACTGACGGCGGGCCGGTGGCGCGGGCCACCGGCCCGCGGCGCGCCTGCGCCGGAAGCCGGGGTGGAGGGGCTGCGACCGCCGCCCGTTCCTACGGACCCTCGTCGTAGACCCCCGCCTCGACCTCGAGGGCGAGTTCCCGGAGGACCTCGATCGCGGAGACGTCCGTCCGGCCATTGTCGTGCGCGATCGCGAGGCTGGTGAACGCCAGGCTGAATCCGGAGACCATGGTGTGCAGGGCGGGGCCCAGGGCCTGGGCCACCACCGCGGCCACCTGTTGCGGCGAGGCGTCGGCCGGCACGCTGATCGACGGCAGCATCTCGTTGAGGAGCATCGTGGCCACCCCGGCCGTCTCCTCCGGGTGGTCGCCGCCGGCGTCGCCGTCACCGTATGCGCCGCCGGTGTCCTCTTGTCCGGCCTCGGCTGCCCGGCGGATGTCCTGGGCCTCGGTCAGGATGCCGATCACTCGCTTGAGTACCTCTGCGCGTTCCACCGTGCCGAGCGTAGTCCCGCACCCGGACGTGCGGGTGCTCGTCCTCGCTTTCGTCAGGGCCGGCGGATCACGGCCGGCGTGCGCGCGGGTGCCCGTGGGCACGCCGCGGTTCCGCGAGCCCCGGTCGCGAGCGCGTGCTCCCGTCGCCCGCGGCGTGGACCCGGCGGGGCCGGTGCCGGAACTCCCGTGCCTCGACAGCGGGTTGGCAGGCCACACCGCCGGCACGGCGGCGCCGAGGCTCCGGAGGTGCCGTAGGCGTTCGGCCCGCGGCTCTTTCACCGGCCGGCGTCCGGGTCGTCCGCCGACAGGCGGGGGGCGGGGGCCGCCCCGCAGGTCCGGTCGTTCCCGGCGACCCCACCGCGGCGCACGCGCCCTGCGGACATCCGCGCGAACGCCATCGCGGCCCGGCGCGGGATAAGGGGCGGGAGGCCGGGTTAGGCTCGGAGCCGGCCGCGAACGAAGCGGAAAGGAGATGGTGCGCATGTGCCGCTGGCTCGCCTATTCGGGTTCACCCATGCTGCTCGACGCCGTGCTGTACCGCCCGGAACACTCTTTGATCAATCAGAGCCTCCATGCCCGGATGGGTGTCGAATCGACCAACGGCGACGGTTTCGGGATCGGCTGGTACAGCGCCGACGGCGACGGCACACCAGCGGTCTTCCGGGACATCGCCCCGGCCTGGAACAACCGCAACCTGCGCGAGCTCGCCGCGCACGTGCGTTCCACCCTCTTCTTCGCGCACGTCCGCGCCTCGACGGGGTCCGCGGTCCAGCAGACCAACTGCCACCCGTTCCGGCACGGCCGCTGGCTGTGGATGCACAACGGGGCGATCGCGGAGTTCCCGAGGCTGCAACGGGACCTCTGCATGGCCGTCGACCCGGCCCTTTTCCCGTCCATCGAGGGGTCCACCGACTCCGAGGTGATGTTCTACCTGGCGGTCACCTACGGCCTCGACCAGGACGTTCCGGGCGCGGTGGCCCGGATGGCGGGGCTGGTGGAGCGGCTCGGCAAGGAGCACGGCGTACCGGAACCGCTGCAGATGACGGTGGCGGTGAGCGACGGAGAGCGGGTCTGGGCCTTCCGCTACTCCAGCCGGGGCGAGTCCCGCTCGCTCTTCTACAGCGGCCGCGCCGAGACCGTGCGCCACCTCCACCCGGAACTGGAGCTGGACTACCTGCGGGAGATCTCCGACGCGACCCGCATCGTGGTCTCCGAGCCGCTCGGAGACCTGCCGGGCGTGTGGAACGAGGTCCCCGAGGCCAGCTACGTGGTGATCCCGTCCGACGCGGAGGCGGACTACCTGCCCTTCGTCCCCGAGTTCCCCTAGCCTCGCCGGCGCCGGGTTCCACGAGGGGCCGGGCGTCAGGCCGCTGCCGCCAGGAGCTCCTCCGCCGCCAGTACCGCTCCGTGCGCGGTGGGACGGCCCATGAGGACGCACAGCGTGTACGCCGCGTCGTCCATGGCCCGCAGGGCGCCGGGGTCGGCCGGCGTGGCCAGCAGGCGGGCCTGGCAGCCGCGGAGCCGCGAGAGGACCTCTTCGGCCCGTTCGCGGTTCGGCTGGATGCCCGTCTGCGGGGTCCGCGCCCGGGCCGGAGCGCGCGCGGCCCTGACGGCCTGGCGGAGGGCTCGTTCCAGACGCACCGGTACGGCCCCCGTGCCGAGACCGGCGGTGATCGCCGCCGCCAGGTCCAGCACGTTCACGTCGGCGAGGTCCGCGGCCGCCGCCAGGATCTGTTCGGCGTCGCGGACGGAGCACGGGGTGGTGGCCATCAGCATCCCCACGGCCGATGCGGCCGTCGGCCGGGCGAGGAGTGGTCTGCCCGGAGCGACCTGAGCGTCGGCTGTGTGAGACATGGGAGGAGCCCTTCGATCCAAGGCCACAAGAAGCGATCGGGTGAATACGCAAGGTATGTCGCTTTTGGGTCATCCGGCACGTCAAACGACCCATCCGGGCGAACCTTGCCGTCCGCCCGTCCGCCCGTCCGCCCGTCCGCCCGTCCGTGGTCCGCGTGGGAGGCGCCGCAGGTCCCGTCGGGTCGGACAGGCGGGCCCGTCAGGTGCGGGAGGCCTCGAGGTCGAGAGCGCGGGCCCGTTCGGCGCGGCCTTCGATCAGATGGCGGAATCCGGCCAGTGCGTACCGCTCCCCGGTGGCCGACCCGGGTCCCCGGATCCCGGCGACGGTGGCCATGAGCTGCTGGGGCTGTGGCTGCCAGCCGACGGCCAGGACCCGCAGCCCGAGGCATTCGGCGCGCCGGTGCAGGTCCAGGAGGAGGAGCAGGCCGGCGGTGTCCATGTACCGGACGTGGTGCAGGTCGATCATCAGGGCGGTGGTGTCGGTGGTGATGTCGCGCAGGGCCTGGTGCAGCGCGGATGCGGCGGCCGCGTCCAGGTCCCCGATGACACTGATCAGCACGGTAGTGCCGCGGCGCTCGGTCTCGATGGTCAACGAAGCAGTCACGGTGCCCCTTCTTTCACGGCCCGGCAGCGATCCCGGGCCCGAGGCCCTTATCCTCGCGCCGGTGACGGCCGTGCCCCGTACGGCACGCCCTAGTCCCGTGGCCGGAAAGGTTCACCGGGCGCCGTGACCCGGCGAAACCTTCCGGCCGCCGCACTGGCGCCGCGTCCGCCACCGGAGGCTTCCGCGTCCTGATCGGGGCCGTCCCGTACCGGACGGGCGGCGCGTCCGGGGAACCCGGTCCGGTCCCGGCCTCGTAGCCTGGCAGCATGCGTCAGCACGATCTGGTCGTCATCGGTGCGGGATCCGGCAACGCGGTCGTCGACGATTCGTTCGCCGGTCTGGACGTGGCCGTCGTCGAGGAGAGGTGGTTCGGCGGCACCTGTCTGAACGCGGGCTGCATCCCGAGCAAGATGTTCGCCCACACCGGTCACGTGGCCCGGACGGTCGGCGAAGCCGGCGCCTTCGACGTGGACGCGGAACTGCGCGGCGTGCGGTGGCGGCAGATGCGGGACCGGGTGTTCGGCCGTCTGGACGCCGAGCGGGAGGAGGGCCGCCGGGGCCGCCGGGAAGCGGACTTCGTCACCGTGTACGAGGGGAGGGCGCGCTTCACGGGCCCGCGCGAGCTGCGGATCGCTCTCGCGGACGGCGCCGTGGACATCACGGCGCGCCAGATCGTCATCGCCGCCGGCGGCCGCCCGCTGGTGCCCGGGCCCGTCGCCGACTCCGGGCTGCCCTACGAGACCTCCGACACCGTCATGCGCATCGACGCGCCGCCCCGCCGGCTCGCCGTCCTCGGCGGGGGCTACATCGCCGCCGAGCTCGCCGAAGTCTTCGCCGCGGCAGGCAGCTCCGTGGTCATCGTGGAGAAGGAGGACCACCTGCTCGGCCCGCAGGACGAGACGGTCGCCGCACGCTTCACCGAACTGGCCCGCTCCCGCTACGAGCTCAGGCTCGGCCGGGAGGTCACCGCCGTGGGCGGCCGTGCGGGCGCGCTCCGGCTGACCCTGGACGACGGCGCCACCGTCGAGGCGGACATGCTGCTGGTCGCGGCGGGCCGGGTGCCCAACAGCGACCGGCTGCACCTCGACGCCGCGGGCATCGCCACGCGCGACGACGGCCGCATCGTCGTCGACGCATACCAACGCACCGGCGTGGAAGGCGTCTTCGCGCTCGGCGACGTCTGCACGCCCGTACCGCTCAAGCACGTCGCCAACCGCGAGGCACAGGTCGTCGCGCACAACCTCCGCCACCCGGACGACCTGATCGCGGCCGATCACGACCTGGTGCCCGCGGCCGTCTTCACTCGCCCGCAGATCGCCTCCGTCGGCGCCACCGAGCAGGACTGCCGAGAGCGGGGCGTGGACCTTCTGGTGGGCGAAGCCCGGTACGAGGACATCGCCTACGGCTGGGCGTTGGAGGACACCACCGGCTTCTGCAAGGTGCTCGCCGAACGCGGCACCGGCCGCCTGCTCGGCGCCCACCTCATGGGCCCGCAGGCCCCCGCGCTCATCCAGCCCCTCGTCCTGGCGATGGCGCTGGGCATCGACGCGGCCACGCTCGCCACGTCCGCGTACTGGATCCACCCGGCGCCCACCGAGCTCGTCGAGAAGGCCCTGCTCGACCTCGGCCTCTGACCACCGGCGCCGGTCGGGCCGGGGTCGCGTGGCGTTCGCCCGGACGCGCCCCGAACTCGCCCGGGTGAACCGCCCGTTGCCGGGTATCCGCGGAACGCGACGGTCGGACCCGACGGCACTCCCGCTCGGGCGGCCACGGACGACTCGAAGGAAGGGCACCCCGATGACGAGGACAGGCTCACCCGGCGACACGGTCCTGCGGGCCACCGGCCGGATACGGGACAAGGCCGCGCACGTCGCGCGCCTCGTGGAGCACAAGACACCCGATCCCGTCCGTGACCGGGCGGTCCGCACCGCCGCCCAGGTGCGCGACGCGGCCTCCCGGGCCGGGCGGCTCGCCGCGCACAAGAACCCCCGCTTCGGCGGCGCGAAGTCGCCTTGGGCCGCCGGGGCCAGGGGCCGCAGCGGCCCCGGTCCGGCAATGGCCGCCGCCGGTGTACTGGCCGCGGCCCTGCTCGTCCGGCGGGCGAGGCGGGCGCGGCACCAGAAGTAGCGGTGCGTTTCAAGTGCCCCGCGCGGGTCAGACGGGGAGGGACCGCGCGTCCGGACCCACGCGCGCACCCTGTGTCCGTTGGAGGTTTCGAGGTGACGAACGCGTCGCGGCTGCCGGCTCCTGCCGAGTACGACGGGCGATGGCAGGAGGACGCCGCCTGCCACGGGCTGGGCGCGCGCCTCTTCTTCCGGCCCCCCGGCGACCGGGACCGTGACCCCGGGCGGGGGGAAGCGGCGGCCAGGGAGGTCTGCGCGTTGTGCCCGGTGCAGCGGGACTGCCTGCGGCACGCGTTGAAGACCGCGGCGCCGGCGGGGATCTGGGGCGGCCTCACCGAGCGTGAGCGACGGCGTCTGCGGACCGCGGAAGGGTCGTTGCCGGCGCGGTCGTCCCCCGCTCGAGGCGCCGCCTCCTCCCGGTGAGGTGAATGAAGGGCCGGGGGAGGGGCATCCGATTTCCCGGGGCGGGCCGGGGCCGAGCGCCGACGCCGCCGCGTACGACATCGAGAAGGGGTGGGAGAGACGTCGGGGACATCCCCGGCGTTCCCCTTCCCCGTTATCTGAGGAGCTGTTTCGCGTGACTGAGCATGTGTGGAGCTACCACTCGGCCGTCGACCACCTCGCGGGTGGCGATCTGACCGGCTACAAGGTGGAGGCGACCGACGGCGACATCGGCAAGGTGGACAAGCACTCCTACGAGGTCGGTGATGCCTACCTCGTCGTCGACACCGGGATCTGGATCTTCGGCAAGGAGGTCCTCCTGCCGGCGAGCACCGTGGTCCGGATCGACGCGGACGAGGAGAAGGTCTACGTCGACGCCACGAAGGAGCAGATCAAGGACGCCCCGGAGTTCCACCGTGACAAGCACCTCGCCGACGCCGAATACCGCGCGGAGCTCGGCACGTACTACTCCACGGGCGGTCGTGGCCCCTACGGCGGCCGCATCGTCTGATGTGGGACACATGGCCGTGGCGACGCCGCCACCGCCGCCGTCTCCGCGATAGCCGCCCAGCAGGGCGCCTGGGCC
>NZ_JBEXOV010000162.1:0-10456 GCF_040611715.1 Streptomyces sp. NPDC006544
CGGCGGGCCTGGCCCGCGGCGGGGCGGGCGGGGGGGGGGGGGGGCGTTGTGTGCGGGTGGGGGCGGCGGCCGCCGCGGGGGGCCGGGGGGGGGGGGTGCCGCCGGCGGGGGGGGGGGCCCCGCCCCACGCCCCCCCCCGCCCGTGCACGACGTCAGCTGCGAAGTCGCCCCGTCCAGGAGCAGCAGCCGGGGTTCGCGCAGCAGGGCGCGGGCGATCGCGATGCGCTGCCGTTCACCCGACAACTCGCAGCCTGCCAACCCGCTCGCTGCCGCAACTCCGTCCTGACCGGTCCGCAGGAGCACGGGCCCGAGCCCGGGAGCTCGGCGTGCCCACCTCGGCACAGGCCACAGACGGCTCGGCCCCCTGCTTCCCGAGTGGGGCAGGGGGCCGAGCCGTCTCCGCCGTCAGGCGAGCGGCGGAAGCTGTTCGCCCTGGACGGCTACGCCCTGGACGGCTACGCCACGGGTGGCGTAGCTGCCGGGCCGTCAGTCACTCACGCGGTCTCACTTCCCGTGCAAAGCCTTGCGGCGACGTCCGCGAAGCACCAGGACGCTTCCGGCAACGATGACCAGCAGGCCACCGAGGGCGCTGTACGTGACAGCGTTGCCCACCCCGGTGGAAGCCAGGTCGCCGGACGTGCTGCTCGGGGTCGGCTGGCCGACGGGTGCGCCGATCCCCGCCTGCGCACGGGTACCGGTCGTGCCGGAGACGGAGACAACCGGCGCGGGGGCGGTCGGCGTGGGGGCGGGCGTCGGCTTGTCAGCGGCAGTCCCCGACGCGGGCTTCAGCTGAAGAGTCGTGATCGAGTACGGCGGCAGCGTCTGTGCGACCGCCGTGCCCCGCTCCGCCGTCGTCAGGGCGGTGCCTTCTTTGGCGTACGAAACGGTCGTGACCGCCCCTGCGGCCGGGGTGAATCCGGCGTACGAGACCGACACCTCCGCCGCGTTCTCCGGGCTCTTGTTGGTCAGCATGACGTTCAGACCGCCGTTGCTGCTCCGCACCGCGTGCACACTGACCGACGAGTTGCCCGAGGACGACTTGACGATGGTGTCGCCAGGCTGCGCCAGTGCGGTCAGCGAGCGGATGCCCCAGTAGGTGGGGAAGGTTGTGTCGCGCGGCGGCTGGCACTTCCCCCCGGCGCAGGTTCCGGCGGAGAGAATGCCCCCGTCCTGGTAGTCGGTCTGGCCGTGGACGGTGGTGGGCGCTTGGTCCGTGCCGTTGTGCAGGTTCCACCAGTCCACGTGGGTGGCACCCTGCTCGAACCAGGTCATGTAGGTGTCCGGCGCGAACAGGGCCGCGGCCTGGCTGGTCAAGGCGGGCGAGCCGACGCCGTCGGTCTCGGTGACCGCGATCTCCACCGAAGCGGCGCGCGAGCCCGTGTACTTGGCGATCAGCGAGCGCAGCTCGGACGTGGTAGCGGCGATCTGGGAGGGGGTGTTCAGCAGGTCGGCCGTGGTTTTGCCGCCCGGATACCAGTGGACGATGACGAAGTCGATCGAGCTTCCCGCGATGGAGAGCACCGTGTTGTTCCAGTCGGCGGTGTCACCGGGAGCCTTCTCCTTGTCCGGCCAGCCGCCGGGGGTGGTGAGCACCGCTCCGATCTTCACCGTCGGGTCCACGGCCTTCATCGCCTTCGAGTAGGCGACCAGGTTCTTCCCGTACTCCCTCGGGCTCTTGTCGGCGTGATCGTCCCTTTCCCAGCCCTTGCCGTTGCCGTAATGCCCGTTGCCGTAGACCTCGTTGCCGATCTCCCAGTACTTGACGCCGTAACCCTTGTCGACGTTGGAGTACTTGACCCAGTCGGCGGCCTCCTGGGCGGTGCCGGAACCGTAGTTCGCGGTCAGGATCGGCTGGGCGCCGACCTTCTTCGCGATGTCCATGAAGCGGTCGAAGTTGGTGTTGGAGGGGATCCAGCCCTTGCCGTCGCCGGAGGTGTGGGTCTTCCAGTGGTATTCGTCCGCGCCGGAACCGCCGGGATAGCGCAGCTGCCGAACTCCCGCGGCCTTCATCAGCGAGGTCACATTGGCGTCCCCCATGTGCTCGTCGCCGAAGCCCAGATTGAGGCCGACACCACTGCTGGGCACCGTGCCCAAGGAGGTACCGGCGTCCACCTTGATGCCGACGGTCTCCGCGGCGCCCGCGCTGGGCGCCAGGGCGCCGACACCGGCCGAGGCGGCGAGCACCGCCACCGCCCCCGCGACAAAGCGCCGGCGCATCCGGCTACGGCGGGGCGTGCGCTCCCGAGGCATCTGCTGCTCGGCGGATCTCGGGTTGTCTGGTGACACGTGGGGCTCCGATCGGGGGTGTTGACACAGAGGGCGTAGCGCCGCTGACCACGGCTCACCCTCGTCGGTACACCCCTAAGTGGCCACTCAGAGCGGAAAGGTTGCCATCTCCATCATTTTTCGCCGAGACGCGGTCGCACGGTCTCACCGGGCCTCGTGACCAGGTGCCCCGGTGACCCGCCCGGGCTTCTTTTCCACCTCGATGGCGCGAACCCTCACATGCTCCCGGCCGCACACCGCCCCGTGGTGGCCGAGCGGCTGAGCCGCACAGGAAGCACGGGAAGAGACAGCCGGCGGCCGCCGCCACCGCGTGTGCGACATCCCGTGAGCTCCCGTGACCACTGCTGAGTCCTGAGTCACTGAACGGGGCTTCTCCCTCGCTCGCGCGGTCGGACAGCCAGTGACGAAACTTCGGAATTCCTGAAGCATTCTCATCCCCCACGGCAGATGGTGCCGCCAGGACTGATGCGCCTTCACTGAGCCCCGTCGTGTGCCGCGTCCTCACGAGCTTCTGTGGACCTGCGGGACCGCCATCGCAAGCGGCGGAAAGCCCCTCGACGTCGAGATCCACCGGCTCGCGCACCCGTCTGCTTGAGTCTCCAGCGGCTGGAAGGTGCAGGATTTCGCCCATGGAAGACGAACGCCCCGACGTGCTCACCATCGGCCGGCTCGCGCACCGCACCGGACTTCCGGTGCGCACCCTGCGCTTCTGGTCGGACGAGGGAGCGGTGCCGCCCGTGGCCCGCTCCGCGAGCGGCTACCGGCTGTACGACGCCCAGTCCGTGGCCCGCGTCGAGCTGGTCCGCACCCTGCGGGAGCTGGGCCTCGGGCTCGACGACGTGTGCCGCGTTTTGAGTGGCCGCACCACGGTCGCCGAGGTCGCCGAGGCGCACGTGGCCGCGCTCGACGCGCAGATCCGCTCGCTCAAGGTGAGCCGGGCCGTCCTGTCCACCGTATCGAAACGTGGTTCGACCGCTGAGGAGACAGCACTGATGAACCGGTTGGCGCGGCTTTCGGCCGCAGAACGCAAGCAGATCATCGACGGGTTCAAGGAGGAGGTGTTCGGCGGTCTCGACCTCGACCCGCGCCTGCGTGACCGCATGCGCACCTTCAGCATCGAACTGCCCGACGACCCCACACCCGAGCAGGTCGACGCCTGGATCGAACTGGCCGAGCTGGTGCGGGACCCCGGCTTCCGCGCCCGGATGCGCACCCTACTGGAGCTGAGCACCCCGGTCCCCGGGCAGAGTCGTGCCCCCGGGGCGTCCATTTGGTGGGCCAGGCAGGTCGTGCAGACCGTCGCGGAGGTGAGGCAACGCGGGATCACCCCCGAGGGACCGGCCGCGGCCGAAGTGCTGTCCGAGCTGTTCGGCGACGCCGATCGGGCAGCCGTGCTGTTGTGCCTGGAGGCCGGGATCGAGGCAGGGGCGGAGCGCTATCGCGGGCTCGTCGCCCGCGTGCGCGGACAGCACGCGTCTCCCGACGCGTCCGAGGAGCTGGAGTGGCTGGCGCGAGCCCTGCGTGCCGCGGATCAAGCCTGACCGGCCGTGCCGACCTGCCTGGTCTTCGGCTTCGAGACCGCGGGCTGTCGGAAGTCGTTGCGTCGACGACCGTCGACACTCCTCCTTCCCCGGCAGTGATGAGCCGGATCGGCACGACCCGGGATCCGGCTGACGACGGCAAGGATCCGAGCGTGCCCGATGGGCCGCTGCGAACGCGCGGGGATCACGGCCCGGTTCTCGTATGGCTACCGCCAGGTGGTGTGTAGCGCTGAGCAACGGGGCGACTTCAGCGGACGCCTCTGCCCTGGGCCCTGAAACCGCCTGCACACAGGATGAGGAACCCCAGCCGATGCGCGGCTGGGGTTCCTCGGTGCGGTGAGTACCGGTCAGCAGGTGGAGTTGCCCACGCCGTGGACAGCTCGTCTACGCGTCGGCGGACCGCGCCCCATCGCGATCACCGTGGATCAGGCGGGTCAGCGCTGCAGGGTGAGCAGGCCCGGCCGGTACGGCAGTTTCAGGTAGTCGGTGCCCGCCGGTGTGTTGGTGGGGAGGCCCTGGTAGAGGAACTGCAGGTTGCAGGCATCGATGGTCATGGTCTGGTCGGGGTTGTTGCGGACCAGGTCACCGTGGCTGACGCCCTTGGCCCAGGTGGAACCGCTGTTGGCCTGGCCCGCGAAGGGGCTGCTCTCGCTGCCGGCCTGGACGGTCCACGGACCGTTCAGACTGGAGGCGGTGAACGAGCGGAAGTAGCGGTTCGAACCCTGCGCCTCAACGATCATGAGGTACTGGTTCTGGCCCTGGACCTTGTAGACCTCCGGCGCCTCGAACAGAAGGTCCGTTGCGTCGCTCATGACCGTCGTGTACGAGGAGCCGAAGTTGCCGGGGAAGTTCCCGATGGGCATGCTCGCCCGGTAGATCTTGCCGTTGTCAGCGGCGAAGAACAGGTACATGTTCTGGTCGTCGGCAATCATGGTCGGGTCGATCGGGGCGTCCCTCTGGTTCCCGGGGCCCACGGGGAGGCTGCCGGTGAACAGCGGCTGCGCGGCGGACCAGCCGTTGGGGTTGGTGGGGTCGCTGGACGTGCGGTAGTAGAGCGGCCACTGACTCCACTGGGACACCATCACCCAGACGTTCTTGGGCGCGAAGTAGAACAGTTCGGGCGCCACCGCGGGCTCGTTCATCCCGGTCTGGGTGGCCGCCCCCATGTCCGACCAGTTCGTGAAGGGACTGAACGCCGTCGAGCCCCACGTCGTTCCGTTGGAGGTGGTCGCGTAGACCAGGCGCTTGCCGTCGTACGTGGTGGTGCTGAAGTCCTTCAGCGCGAGCTGCCCGTTCGCCGGCTGCGCCAGCGGATCCGTCGAGGTCCACCGGTAGGCCGACGGAAGCGCACACGCGTTGCTCGCCCCGGACAGGCCGGTCCACTTCTGGTTGGCGCCGCCGTGGCACGACCAGATCTGCACCCCCGTGCCGTTGGCCGTACCCCAGCCCGAGACCTCCAGGCACAGCCCGGACCGCACGCCGACGATCGTGCCGTCGGGGTTCACCCGCCACTGCTGGTTCTCACTGCCGTTGCACGTCCAGATCTGCACCGGGCTCCCGGACCTGGTGGCGCCGCCCCGGACATCCAGGCACTTGTTGCCGTACACGGTCAGCTGGTTGCTGCCCGTCAACGTCCACTGTTGGTTGACTCCACCGTGGCAGTCCCAGATGTGCGTGTTTGCGCCGTCGGTCTGGCTGTAGCCCGCCACATCGAGACAGCGGCCGGAAGCAGCGCTGCGCAAGTCGCTGGTGGTGGCCGCCTGCGCCGGGCCGGCGACGAGCAGCGCCGCCCACGCGGCCAGGGCCGTAACCACGGCGGCGAGCACCGCGGACGGGCGTCTGCGGCTGGAACTTCGTCTGCGCATTGGAATCTCCTTCGTGACCGGATGAGCTGTCACACGCTTCAGGCAGGGGGACCTGTCCTCGGCGCCTGCGGGTCCGGCTGGACCGGGCACGGCGCCTCGGAGCGGCGACAAGGTGTTCGGCCCCTGGGGTGGTGGGGGACGCCGAAGTATTGTTAGCGCTAACAATTCGCGGCTCGCGTATCGGCGTTGGAGCAGGAAACCAAGGGCCTGAGCGACTGTCAAGATCTTCTGCAAGAACGGTCGGTTCACTGAAGCAAAATCAGGACGGCCAATCGGCGGGGGAGTTGATGGAGACCGGGGCCCCCCTCCACCCCGGCGACGTGCACCGTGCTGGCACTGGCGGCGCGGCGTGCGTCGCCGGTCGACCAGGACCCGCCAGGTCGCCTCGTGCTCGCGACGGGCCTGCTCACGGCGGACCTGCTCAGCGGCGGGGCGTGCTGGACGCCGCAGACGATGCGCAGCCGCTGGGTGTGGGTGAACGGGCCTGCGGGCCCGTCATCCCGACTGAGTGTTACCAACAGCGGAGCGGGTCACCACGCACCCGCACCTCCCGGGTCGCCAGCCGCCCGCGACTGTGGACCCCGAGGCCGAGGCCCGAAGCCTCGCACTCCCATTCCACAACCACAACGCAGCACGTTCCGGCCCTGGCGGAGGACGTGACCCTGGGGGGTCGACACCCACAAGGACATCCCACGTCGGTCCTGGTGTGCGAGCGAGGCTCCCAGAGTGGTGATCACGGCGCCACTGGCAGGCCCACCCTCTCCGTTCTGAGATCACAGATGTGTTCGTTTTGGCGTCCTCCAGCCCGGCGTACCTACCTTGACCTTGTCGAGGAGACAACTCGGGCCAGCTGATCACCGCTTCACGCTGCCTGCGGCGCCTGCTCCGCGGTGGTTGAGAGGGCCACCTCTTCGCCGAATAGTTCACGGTGCCGAAGGCATGGGTGGAGCTGGCCGATCAGGCTGTTGAAGACGTTGCGTAGGGCGGAGGCGTGCCAGTCTCCGCGTTCGTCGCGGCGGTGGCGGTATCGGGCAACGGCCCCGGGGGAGACGCGCAGGGCTCAGAAGGCCCAGAGGTAGCCGGCGTGGTTGAGCCGGTCGTTCTTGATCCGGCGGCGGGTGATGCTGGACTTCTTGCCGGATGGCCCGCGTGATGGGCAGCGACCCCGCGTAGGCTTTCAGCCCGCGGGCGTCGGCGAACCGGTTCCTGTCATCGCCGAGCTCGGCCGGCACACGGGCGCCGAGCTGGATTCCGAGTTCCGGGAAGCTCAGGATGATCTCCGCGTTCTCGTGCTGGAGGAACGCCTCTTCCACCGCTTGGGCGAGATCGTCGGCTGCGTTGCAGGCGGCTTCGAGCTGGACGAGCAGCGCGAGCATCTGCTGTCCCAGGGACGCGTGCTGCCTCCGCCGCGGAGGCAGGTTCGCGGCCGGGCGCGGTGTCGTCCCGGCCGGTGGCATCGGATGCCCGCGGCCGGGCGCGGACGGTCAGTTCCTCCGCTCGGCGGCGCCCGAGACACCGTCGTCGAGCCAGCCCGGTCGCGCGGGCGGCCCCGGCAGATTGGGATCGGGCTCAGTCCACTCGTTTCCCCAGGCGGCCAAGGCTACGAGCACCGGCACCAAGGCGCGCCCCCTGTCGGTGAGGAGGTACTCGAAGCGGGCGGGTTTGAGGCTGTACTGCGTGCGCCCAAGGACGCCCGTGGCGGTCAACTCCGCCAGCCGTCGGGCAAGCGTGTTCTCGCTCATCTGCAACCGGTCGCGGAATTCGTCGAACCGGCGGGCTCCGCTGAGGGCTTCACGCACCACCAGGAGCGCCCATCGTTCGCCGACCACGTCCAGGGCTCGGGCGGCGGGGCAGTTGTCGGGGGCGAGGGACGAACGCATGTCGTCAGCCTAGCGGCTTCCATGATGGAAGTGAATGGGTAGTATCCCCAGCGGCTTCCATCGTGGAAGTTGTTGGGGGAGAGGCGCTTTGAGATGCAGAGACTTCGTCAGGCCGGTATCGAGGTTGCCCGTGGGGTGTTCCGTTTCGGAGACGGCCGGTCAACTGGTACGTCGTCGAGCAGGAAGGTGCGCTGACCGTCGTGGACGGCGGTATGCCCGGTCACTGGACCGCGCTGACGGACTGGCTGAAGGAGCGGGGGCAAGGTCTGGACGCGGTTCGGGCCATCGTGCTCACCCACGGACACGCCGATCACCTGGGCATCATCCGCCGGCTTTCCGATGCCACCGGCCGGCCGGTGCACGTACACCCCGACGACGAGGCTCAGGCCAAAGGCGCCGGACTGCACATGCCGCCCCGGCGCATTCGGCGCAACGTGTGGAAACCTCACGTCTTTGCCCTCACCGTGCGCTGGGGGCGCGCGGGTCTGTTCGCCGTGCCACCGATCCTGCATGCCGAGTCCTACACCGACGGGCAGCGCCTGGACATACCGGGATCGCCTCGGGTGATCCACACGCCCGGCCACAGCCCGGGCAGCAGCTGCTTGCTGCTCGCCGACCGCGATGTGCTGATCACGGGAGACGCCCTGGTGACCCTCGACGTCGTCACCGGCCGCCGCGCCGTCGGGATCATGCCCGGCACCCTCAACGACGACCCCGCACAGGCATTGGACAGCCTGACGTACCTGGCCGCAGTCACAGCCACGACACTGCTGCCCGGTCACGGCGAGCCCTACTCGGACGGCGTGCCGACAGCGCTCGCGGCGGCCCGTCGACACGGCATCGACTGGAGGACGCCGACGGCAGACGCCCACGGCCACGCCCATTGACCGGCCGCAGCCCCTCCGATCAGCTCGGGAGGGCGGAGAGCAGGGCCGCGGCGGCTCTGTCGAAAGGCGCGATGCCGCCCGCAGCGCGACACAGGATGTGGGCGCCTTCGAGCGTGACGATCATGAGGGTGGCCAGATCGGCGGCCTTGGATGAGCTCATTCCGGCCTGGGTGAGTTTTCCGGTGAGCTCGCCGACCCAGTCGGTGAACGCTTCGGCGGCGACAGTGCGCAGGCTGCTCTGGTCGGCAATGGCCGCACCGCCGTCGACGGTGACCGCCGCGATTGCGCAGCCGCCGCCCCCGGCGGACGCCTGCACCACGGTGCGGACGTTGCCGAGGAACGCCTCCACGACTTCGCGTGGCGTGTGCGCCGGCAGTGCGTGCAGGTGACCGCGGACGTCCTCCGCATTGCGGCTGGCGGCTTCGAGCGCGAGTTGCTGTTTGCCGCCGGGGAAATGGTGATATATCGCCCCGCGCGCGGCACCGCTCTCGGCCAGGACGTCGGTGAAGGACATCGCGGCCAGGCCATGGCGTTGCAGCAGCCCGATCGCTGCGCTGATCATGCGGGACTTCGTGTCCGTGGCCATCGCAACCCCCTTGACTAGTACGGCCATCCTACTCCATGCTCACATTTCTAGGACGCGCGTACTACTAACGTGGGCCGGGCAGGCCCCGAAACCGGAGGTTCGTGATGGGCAAGACGTTTCTCTACACCGAGATCCAGGCGGCAGTGCCGTTCGAGCAGTTCGACTGGCACCAGGTCAACGCGGCACTGAAGACCGCGCCGGGTTTGATCCGCAAGACGTGGCTGTCCGGGATCGGCACCCACACCGTCGGTGGTTTCTACGAGTTCGACAGCGCCGAGAACGCCCTGGCCTTCGCGCAGGGCCCTTTCGCCGAAGAAGCCCGCCGGGCCGGATCCCCGGCAACGACACGAATGTTCGACGGCGACATCGTCAAAGACGCCAGCATCGACCTGAACTCGCCCTACTACACCTGACACCGCAGGTCGCCGCCGACGTCAGTGCTGGCCACCGCCTCGCCCCGCCCCGCTGCCGGGGCGAGGCGGCCTCAACGGAAAGGCATCTCGATGAACATCGCGCGGCACCCCGAGAACAGCGTGAGCTGGATCGACCTCGGCACCCCCGACATGGAGACGACGACGGCGTTCTACACCGCCCTGTTCGGTTGGATCGTCGCCCCACCGGACCCCAACGGCTACAGGCTCTGCACGCTGCGCGGACAACTCGTCGCCGCCTTGGGGCCAGCCGAGGACCCCGGCGCACCCTACTGGACGATCAACGTCACCGTGTCGGACATCCAAGCCACCGCCACGCGCTTCACGAGCCTGGGCGCCCAGATCATCGTGGCACCCACCCGGGTCGGGATGCTCGGCCACGCCGCCGTCGCCCTCGACCCCGTCGGCGCACCACTGTCACTCTGGCAGCCCGGCACCCACACCGGCATGCAGCTGACCCACGAACCGGGCACCTTCGCCGGCATCAGCCTTCTCACCGACCACCCCCAGCGTGCCGCCGCCTTCTACCGACCAGCCCTGCACTGGAGCTCCAACCCCGAGCACACCGCGTTCCGGTTGCCGGACAACTCGACCGCCGCCACCAGCCCGCCGCCAGGCAAACCAACGGCGCAGCGATCACTCTGGCTGGTCGGTTTCGCCAGCAACAGACCCGATGCCGACGCCGAGCAGGCTCGACAGCTCGGTGCGACCGACGTCCGTCAGGACTCCGACGGAGTCGTGGTCCTGCGCGATCCCACCGGTGCTCTGTTCGGCCTTACCCAGCACACCCGATAGCTCCGACTCCGGGGCCTCCCCCTGAGTGGTGGACACGCTGATAATGGATCTTGATTGATCCGGAGGAAGCGAGAAGACCACCGATGGCTCTGAAGGACTATTCGGACGAGTTCAAGGCCGATGCCGTGGCCCTGTACGAGTCCACGCCCGGGGCGACGTACAAGAGCATCGCCGCTGACCTGGGC
>NZ_JBEXOV010000163.1:0-10421 GCF_040611715.1 Streptomyces sp. NPDC006544
CACTTTCGCAACAGACCCTAGTGGACTGGTCCAGTAGTCATGGTGGTGTCTGGCGTGGTAGCCGTCAAGGTCCACCCGGGCCCGGACGCACGAAAGCGCCCCCTCCCGCCCGAAGGCGAGAGGGGGCACTGTGCTGTGCGGTCAGGAGATGCCGTACCACTGGCTGGCCCAACCCGTGTTGATGATCGTGGTCGTCTGCGAGGACAGGGTGAGCGAGCCCGGCAGCGACGTCTGAGCGGACAACATGTTCGAGTAGCGGAGGTTCGGCGCGGTCAGCCCCGCGTTGACGCTGATACCCGCGCCCGAGGCCTTGAACGTGAGGCTGTTGGTCGCCCATGTGCCATTCAGCAGCATCGCGATGAGGTACGTCCCGGCCGCCGCACTGAACGGCGTGACCAGCGGCAGCGCCTTCGCCGTCGCGCCCGTCATCAGAGACGAGCTGATGTCCGCCGTGACGCCCTTCAGCGTGCCGCCCGAGTCGTAGACGCCGAGGTAGCAGTTCGACAGGACCGCGGCCGCGTCGAGCCCGGCCAGCCCGATCCAGATGTTCGACCAGGTGATGTCTTCGCGGAGGATGATCCGTACCAGAGTGATCCGGCCCGCGACACCCGCGTTGCTCTGCGCGGTGACGTGCCCGGCCATGGTCGGATCGTACGTCCACGCCAGGAGCCCCTGGTCCTGCGGCCGGTCGGCCCAGGCTTGCTGGGAGACCAGCGTCAGGGCCGCCGTGGTGGCCGCGCCGATCGCAGCCGGGGTGACCGGGTCCGAGCCGCCGGACGCGTGCGAGGACGCGTGCGACGTCGGGGGCCGGGAGTTCGTCGTCGTCGGGTCCGTCGACACGAGAGCGATCGACGCCCCCGCGCCGGCCGCGCCGAGCGGCGGCTGCGGGCCCGTCGCGCCGGTAGCCCCCTGGACACCCTGCACGCCCTGGATGCCCTGCGCCCCCGCCGGGCCAGTCGCACCCGTAGGCCCAGCGGGACCGGTGGCGCCCGTCGCACCGGCCGCGCCGCGCACGTAGCCCGGGAGGCCCGGGTCGGCGACGACGAGATCCTCGATGTCGAGGGCCCCGACGCCGGACGGGACCTCGAAGTACCGCACCCGGATCGGGACCCCGGCGGCTGACTCGGTCAGCCGGTAGTAGCGGCCCGTCGCAGGCTCGATGCCCGGTTCGTCCGTCGGAAGCAGCGACGCCGACCAGTCGCCATCGGTGACGGTCACCGGATGGTCGGGGGCGGCCAGGACCCGGCCGCCGGACTCGTCGGTCCAGCGCCGGGGTACTGCGGAGAGGGTGACGGTGATGCCGGAGGCCGCCGCGTCGGTGAACAGGTTGTCCAGCGTCCCGGTGACGGTACGTCGGGCCACGGCGGGCCTCCTCAGTCGATCGAGTACGGGATGAGCTCGGGCGGTACCGGCTCGGGGTCGGTGCCGGCCTCGCGGAGCTGTCGGTGAGCGGACCGCAGGAGGCGCATGGCCTGCCGGAGATGCTTCTCCAGCGTGGAGACGCGGACGGTCTGCGCCTCGAACGCGGCGGTGAGGTTGTCGACCTTGTTTTCAAGGCTGCGAATCCGGCCCGCGAAGTGGGTGAAGATTTCCGGCGCCACCTCGAGAACCGGCGGCCCGTCACCTACCTCGACCGCTCCGGCCGTCTGCGGCTTGGGTGCGGACACCCGGGCTACGAGCACAGACCCGATGACCCCCACCACGGCTATGACCACTCCCAGCACGGTTCCCTCAGTGCCCATTCGGCGCTCCCTCCTCACACGGACAGCGCCTGCGACCCCCCGTCAGCGCGGCAACAACAACGATCAGCAGTACGGCTGCTAGGTACAGCGGGGCGGACGCCCAGGCGGTCCCGTAGGCGCCCGTAGCGGCCGAGCCAAGGAAGGCCAGCCCCCAGACGGCTGGCGGGAGGAACATCCCCGCGAAGCCCACTAGATCGCGGCCGGGACGAAGCGCGGCGGTGAGCACCCCGGCGAGTCCGCAGGCGATCCACACCCCGCCCCAACCTTGGACGCACATCAGGCGGATCACCGGGGCCGCCGCAGCGACGACCCCGGGGCGGGCGGTGACGACCAGGCCGACGCCGTACCAGATCCAGCAGGCGCCGACCCCCGCCAGAGCCAGGCCGCGCCAGCCGAGATGCCGCCACAGGGCGGCCAGCATCAGACTCCCTTGGCGAGGGACGCCGAGTTGGTCACGTCCCGCCAGCGGGCGACGAGCCCCTTGACGAGGGACACACCCGCCGCGACGCCGGCCATGGCGGCGGTCTGCCACATGGACACGTCGAGCGGGCTGGAGATGACGAGCGCGCCCACGAACGCCTGGAGGAACGTCGAGAGGACGCGCTCCACGAGGTCGCGGCCGTAGGTGGCGGCGGTCTTGACGACGGTGTCGGCGTTGGGGAAGAGATCAGACATGCGGGTCTCCTGGTCAGTCGATCACGGTGAAGCCGCGGGCGGTCCCGAGCTTCTGGAGGGTGGAGCGGCCCGGGATGCCGTCGGCGTCCGAGCCCTGGAAGCCGTGGCGGCGCTGCCACTTCGCGTAGGCGGCCACGGTCAGTGAGCCGAACGAGCCGTCGTGCGCGTACTGGTCGAGGAGCAGGCCCTCTCGGGCGAGCGCGACCTCAACGACGTTCACCTCGGCCGGGTAGGTCGTGCCGCCCTGCCGCAGGCCCGGATCCCGCTTGGCTGCGGCCACGATGTGAGCGAGGGACACCCGAACCTGCGGCGGTGCCGGCGCGGCCACCGTCGCGGACGCGGTGCCGCCTAGCTTCGGATCCGCGCTGATCGTGCCCTCATCGAACGCAGGGATCCCGTAGCCGTACGGGGAGTTCGCGCCGCGGCGGGGGCGGACGCGCAGGTACACGCCGTCGCCCTGGTAGGCGCCAGTCGTGTTCGTGTTGCCCTCGACGGTCCAGATGCTGTCCCCGTCGTAAGCGACGACGACGCCCACGTGGTCCTGGCCGTACGTGCCCATGTAGAAGAGGCCGCCCAGCACGGGGTAGTCGGTCCACTGGCCGCGCTTCTGCCACCAGCCGACGCCGGCCGCGCACGACGCGGTGATCGGGATGATGTCGCGGCCGCCGAGCTCGTCGGCAGCCCACGCGGTGAAGGTCGAGCACCAGGCTTGGCCCTGCGACCATTCCAGGCCGAGCGTCTCGGGGCTGAAGCGCTGGATGTTGTTCCAGTTGCCGTTCTTGTCGCGGCCTTCGTGATAGCCGGTCTGTGAGCGGAGCAGGTTGACGTAGGCGGTGCGGGAGAGTCCCATCAGGCCTCCAGGGCATGAGAAAAGCCCCGGCCAGGAGGCGCGGGGCTTGGGGTCGGGGCTGGCTACCAGCCGGGCGGGAGCCTGCGGGCGGGGCCCCGGGGGGTGTCGAAGCGGTCGGCGTCCGATCGCGGCGTACACGAGCAGGAGCCCCCCTTGCCCGGGCCCTTGCACGACGCCTCGTGCAACTGGGACGCGAGATCCGGGGTGAGAGCGTGATCCGCGCACCCGAACACCGGCTCGGTGTCGCCGGTGTTGCCCTTGGCGCGCCGCCACTGCACGACCGCAGCGGCACCGCACGTACCGCACGCCGCGCTCATGTGTGAATCCTCTCGACGTACAGCATGCACGCGGACTCGTTCGCATATGAGGTGCTGAGAGCGCCCCCAGAGTTCTGTCCGGCCGCGCCCTCCACGTAGTCGCCGACGGCGAGCAGGAGGATGTGTGACGCCTCCACGATGCCGTTCAAGGTGCCCGAGCCGCACAGATTCGCGGCGCCCTGGATGAAGGCGCCGTTCTTGTGGATGCGGGCACCCCGGCTGCCGGTGGCGTTCGCGGCGAAAGCCGCCCGGACGGTGACCCGGTACCAGCCTGCGAGCTGGCAGGTGTACCGGCTGGTGTTGGTGACCAGGGAGTGCCCGTTGTACGGGTCCGTGATCTCCGCGTCGTAGGTGATGACCCCCCAGGCTCCGTTCGCGACGCTCTGGGTCACCGTCTGCTGAAGCACCGCGATCGGTGGATCCTCCAGCCGGTCGAGCATCTGCGCAGTGATGGTCTGGCCAGCGACTACGGCCACGACGTCTCCTCTCTAAAGTGCGGTCACGGCCGGATGGGCAAGCCGGACATCGGCGTCGGCGAGCTGGGCTTTGACGACCCCGTTGACGGAGCGGGTCACGGTGAACGTCTGCGGCGACGAAGCCCCGGAGACGGCCGTGACGGTCATGACCTCGCCGCCGACACTGATGTCGAACGGGGTAGCGCCCGAGGTGGCCCACAGTGGGCCGTCCGACGTCGCCACCGACAGGCTCGTCGCCGTCGACGTCACCCCGGACACGAGAGTCGAGCCAGCCGTATCCGCCCGGCCGAAGACCAGATCGTCGGCGATCGCCACATTCCACGGGCCCGCCGGCGAGCACGAGAACGTGATCGTCCACTCCAGCGTCTTCCACACCTCCGCGGCACCCTCGACCATGAGGTCTACCGGGCCGGGCGGCAGCCAGGCGGGCAGGTCGGTGATGCGGATGATGTCGCCGGGGCGGAGCGAGGCCACCGTCGGGATCAGCTCTGGATACCGGTGGAGGTAGATCCGCACGCTGGGGTAGCGGGGCTCGTCCCAGGTGCCGCGGTGACGTAGCCACGTCGCGATGTACGGGAGCTGGGCGTCCGTCTCGACGTTCAGTGTCTGCGCGTCGTCGTACACGCCTACCCCGTCAGGCGGGGCGGCCGTCGACAGAGCGCCCTCCGTCAGGATGGCGCGCGCCGTGGACCCGCCCTGCCTGGACACACTGCGGTCGTTGCGGACCTGCCGGTCGTCATCGACGGGCTCCAGCGGCGGGGCGAGCTGCCCGTACGGGATGGTCAGCTTGGGGGCCCGGCTGTACAGGGTCTGGCGGGTCCGATAGAACAGTGCGGGCTGCTCTCGGTCCTCGAAGAGAATTCCGCCGTCGGCAGCTTCGCATTCGGCGACCAGGTCCAGGAGCTTATTCGGGCGCTGCGGGCCCATCGGTGTCGATGTGCCGAATCCGGAGTGCGCAATCGTGATCGGTACGCTCTCCTCGGTCCCCAACCGCAGCAGCCGGGTAGCGGCCGTCTCCCCCCGGTATCCGTTGTCGGCGCTGCCCCACACGCTGGTGTCTGAGCTGGGGAAGACGCCGAGATGCCCAATTTTCATGCCTGCCAGCAGCGGCCCGACCTGGGTGTCAATGCTGACGACGCTGCCGGGAGTCCCGGCGATGCTGAAATTCCATTGGACACCAGCGGATTCGACGTCGACAAATCCGAGATGAAAATCCGTGTTGCCACCGTTGGCTTGAGCGGTGCAATCGAAACGGAACCACCGTCCGGGCCCGTACACCGCACTGTTTCCGAAAACCTGGCTCGTGATGAGGCCGCCGCCGGAGGCGTAGAGGTCCACCACGACGGCTGTGGCCGTGAACTGGAAGACGATGCCCTGGGCGGTGCCGTTCGTGCTGAACGCGAGCCAGACAGACGACGAGGCGGGTCGCGCGTCCAGGGAGTACAGCATGGACACCATGTAGCCGTTGGTGGGGCTGGTGTAGGCGGGTACCGGGCCCTGCATGATGGCCGCGTCTCCGACCACGGGGAGGGGCCCCGAGCCGGGGCAGGTGTCGTCCTGCCCGAACCCGAGGTCGACGACGGGCAGGGGGGCGCAGCCGTCGATCGGCGAGTAGGCCTGGACCGAGTCGCGGCCGTCTTCCATCGGCCAGTACGCGACCGGCCCCTTGGTTGGCAGCTGACGGACCAGTGTGGAGGCTAGGGCCTTATCCCCCTGGCCGAGGCGGCGCAGGATCCCGGCCGCTTCCACCGGGGTGGTGACGTCGTGGCCGCTGGCCCCCCAACGTGGCGTCCACGATGAGGCTTCCAGGACGCCCCGGATACGCCGCGAGGTGATTTCGGCGCCGTTCACGACCGTCCAGGTGCGGCCCGCCGCGTCGGCGAAGCTTGTCGCGCCAGCAGTCTGCGCACCGAAGTCGGGGTTGGCGACGGCCGTCCCGCCGATGCCGTTGCGGATCTCTGCGGCGTGAATCTCGCGGGAGACGTTGTGGAACGGTGACAGTGCGACGTCGCCGATCTCCACAGGCTGCGTGGAGTTGAAGATGGACGTGGTGCCGGTCCCGGTGACCGTGGTGCCGAGCTGTGTCCAGGGCCCGGCGATGCTGGTGGCGGTGTAGTAGGTGAGGTCCCAGCCGCCGGCCCCGTTGTTGACGTCGAGGGTGACGCGGACCGCGCCGCGCTCGCCGGGGGCGAACGGGACGCGCCGTGTGGATATGTTGCCGAGGTCTGTGATGCCGTCTGCGGACCAGCGCAGGAGCAGCCCGGAACTGCCGCAGAGGAAGATCCAGGAGCGCTGGCCGGAGGCCCCGTACTTGCCCGCGATCTCCCAACTGGAGTTGAGGTGGGCGCCCTCCCATGCGGAGGGGGTCAGCTCCACCCTGATGTCGATGTCGCCGGTGATGTCGAGGCTGGCGTGATCGGGGGTGGTGGCGCCCCCGGCGACGCCGCTGGGGACGACGAGAGCCTTGGGCATGCCGCCGTGGGTGAGCCGCAAGGGGGTGTTCCGGCCGAGCTGCCCGTAGTACGGGCTGCCAGGGTTCCGGCTGGAGTACTTGCCGTCGGTGTTGAGGAGGCTGAGGGAGAGCGCCGCAGGATCGGTACGCGACCCCTCCCCCCGGCGCCCCCAGCTGTAGCGGATGCCCTCCTCCTGGAGCACGTCGTCGGTGGCGTCCGTCCATGTACCGCCGATCTGAAGCTCGACGCGGGTATCGGGTACCGCCATGTGAGCCTCCTAGCCGAACGCGGTCTGGACGCTGCCGCGCCCGTCGACCTGGACGATTTTGCGGATGAAAGCTTTGACCTCGTCGGGGCCCGTGACCTCGACGATTACCCGGGTCGGAGCGGCGCCCCCGGCCATGCCGCCGCCCGCCCCGACCGTCATCCCGGGAAGAGCGCCGGTGAGGCCGCCGAGCTGCGCCTGAAGTGCCGGAGTCTCGTCTGTGATGCCGCGCTGGAGGCCCTGCATGAGGAGGCGGCCAGCGGGCCGCAGGATCCTGGCGTCGACCTCGGCCGGGCCCTTCCAGTCCGGCAGCATGCTCGTTACCCCGGACAGCGTCGACCGGATGGAACCGACCTTCGACTTGATGCCGTCGACGAGACCCCGGATCAGCGAAGCGCCCGCGTTCCACAGCACAGACCCCAGGTCCCCCAGCGCCCGCGCGGCCTGGCCGGGGATCTCCCGAATCCGCTGGATGGCTTCGTCGCGCTTCTGCCTGACGCCCTCGTTGAAGCGGCCGCCGGCCTCCTGGATACGCCCCCACAGCACGGGCCCCAGGCTGGCGAGCGCGGCACCCGCACGCCCCGGGAGTTCGATGAGGAGCCGGACGAAGTAGTCGACCGCCCCGGACACCATGGTCTTGGCGGCGGCCCAGGCCCCGGAGAAGTCGCCCTTCAGGAGCGCCACGATGGCCTGGATCGCGGGCATGACCACGGTGGTGATGACGCGGCCCAGTTCGCCCGCGAGGATCGTCGCGAGTTTCGACACCCAGCCCATCGCGGTGATGAGCGCGGGCGTCATGCGGGTCAGGACGTTCGCGACGAGGAGGATCAGCTGCGAAATGACCGGGGCCAGCGCCACGAGGAGCTGGGCGAACATCCCGGCGAGCTGGGCGATCAGCGGCGCCAGCGTGGTCATCTGCGCCGAGATGATCGGCATCACGGCCTGCACCAGCACCATCAGGGCGTCCACGATGGGCTGGATGACCGGGATGAGCGCGGCGAGGATGGGTTCCAGCGCCGACATCAGGATCCCGGCGAGCTGGGAGACGAGCGGCGCGAGCGCCTTGAAGACCCCTGCGACCAGGCCGAGGAGCGGGGTCAGTGCGGGCAGTAGCTGCGCGACGAGGGACCCGATGACGGGGAGCAGCGGGGCGACCGCATCGAGGAGGGCGCCGACCGCGACGGCGGCGACTTCCAGGACGGGGCCGAGTGCGCTGATGACCGGCCCGAGGGCGGCGCCTAGGAGCGTGATGATCCGCTGGATGGGCGGGCCGAGTGCGGTGAAGACCGGCGCGACGGCCTTGAGGGCCTGGGTGAGGAGCGGGCCGATGGTGCTGGCCAGCGTCGACATCGTGGTGAAGATGGCCTTGAGGCCGGCCTGAACGGCCGGGCTGGCGAAAGCTTCAGCGATCGCGCCGGTGATCTGGGTGAGGACTCCGAGAAAGTCCCCGCCCGTCGTGTGCGCGGCAGAGAAGACGGAGCCCAGGATCGATCCGACGTTGCCGATGACCTCGAACAGCTGCTTGAAAACGGTGATCGCGTCCTCGATCACCTGCTCCATCGCGCCTGAGTGGAAGGCCGTGCTGAGCTTCTCCCCGATCGAGGAGGCTCCAGCGCCAGCCGCCGCAGTGAGCCGCCCGAACGCGGGGGCCGCAGCCGCTCCGATCTCGCCCAGAGCGAGGACGATTTCAGCCGGGATGTGGGCCAGGTTGTAGAGGCCAGTATTCGCGCCGCTGATGGCCTGGCCAAGGACACCGGTCTTGGACATGCTGATGGCCACGTGGCCAATGTTTTTGCCCATCAGGTTCAGGGCGCCGGCGGTGTTCGTGAGGCCGTTCTTCAGGATGGGAAGGGTGGTCTTGCCCATCTCCTTCAGGATGCCGTCGAGGCCCTGGAACAACCTCTCCTGCACGCCCTGCTGAAGGGCTTTCAGCTGCGGCTGAAGGGCACGGACTTCGCCCACGAACGCGCGCGCGGACGGGCTCAGCTTCTTGAGGGCCTCGGCGTACGCCTCAGGGTCGGACGGGTCGAGTGCGGCGGACACGGCGTCGCTGACACCGACCATGCCCAACTTCAAGGCCTTCGTCGCCAGGACCACCGCGAACAGGCCCGTCGCCGCGACACCGGCGGCCGGTGCGATCTGCGCCACCGTGGCCGCCAGACCGGCCACCAGCGGGACAGCCGTGCCGATTGCAGCGCCGACCTTGGCGAAGCCCATGGCGACACCGCCGATACGGCCCGCCAGGGAGCCGAGCCGGTCGGCGTGGATGTTGATGTTGCGCAGGCTGCTCACGGCCCGGCCGAGACGGGCGCCGAGGGAGTCGCTCAAGTCGTCCGCCGCGCGCGCCAGGGCCCGGAAGCGCATGGCCATGGTGCGGGTCTCGACCTCGACCACGGCGGTGGTCTCCGTGGTCTGCGTGGAGACGTCCTCAAGGGCGTTCTCAACGGTCTGGAGCGCCCGGTCCATGACTGCGGATTCGGTGATGAACCGGCCAGCGAGGTTCCGCAGGCGGCCGCCGGCGTCAACGGCGAACCCCTCGGTGCTCAGCTGGGCGCGGGCCAGACCGCGCACCAGGTCCGATTCGTCGGCGCGGACGACCGCGACGAGCTCACCGATTGTCATGGCCATGGGGGCGCCCCCTTCGAGGTCAGCTGCGAAGGGCAGCGCGGATCATGGCGTCGTCATCGATCACGGCGAGCTGCTTGCCGGCCAGCCGCATGAACGTGGACTCCGCCGGCAGGCCGTACAGGTAGGCGCGGAAGGTGCGGCGACTCAGCCGCGCGAGGTCTTGCGGGCCGAGGCCGTAGCGCGCCCGGAAGTCGCCTTCGAGCGCCCACCAGTACTGGCGGATGAGGCGCGCCTCGCGGCTCGGTTCGGGGCGGTCGCCTGGGCTTTTCCCTCGGCCTCGGCCTTCCTGACCATGTCGTGGGCTTCCGCGAAGGTCACGGGGCTGCCGCTGGCGTGCGCGAGGCCCCAGGCCAGGGCGACCTGAAATTCGGTCAGGCCCATGCCGTTGGTCTTCCAGGCCGAGAGAGTGTCCGGGCCGACGTCGAAAAGGAGAGCGACGAGCTCGGCGATGTCTTCCTCTCGCTCGGAGTCCTGGAGGTCGGACATCCGCTGCTCCAGCACCATCGGCACGTCGACCGGGACCCGGACGGTGACGCCGCGGATGGTCTCCGTCCGGGAGCCACTGACCTCAGCCCAGTACGCATCGAAGGAGTCCGGCGCCTTGCGTGCCGTCACGACTTGACCGCCGTGGTGGACGGGCCAGAGCGGGTGAACGTCGCCGACCAGGACACCTCGTCGTTGTTGCCGCCGCCCTGATCGCCGAGCGTGATCCGGGCCTTCGTGAACACGACCCACGAGGTGTCCGTGACGTGCGCGTACCGGAACCCGGTCAGGGAGTCCGGGCCGAGGCGCTCGTTCATGCCTTCGACGATGGTCTGACCCGGGTCGAGAGCGAAAGTCACGGGGTCGCGCAGCCGGAAGCCCTCCAGCTGGATGCTCTTGCCGATCTGCATCTTGTAGGACTCGGACTGACCGGCGCTGCCGAAGGTGGTGACGTCGGTGGTCTCCTCCTCCTCGCTCTTGGTCCACGTGTTGATCGCGCCGATCGCGATGTCCACCCAGGTGCCGGGCGCGT
>NZ_JBEXOV010000164.1:0-10377 GCF_040611715.1 Streptomyces sp. NPDC006544
CGCCGTCATCGTTCCCCCCGAGTAGGTCGCTTGTAAGTAGCTTACCGCTAAGCTACTTAGCGTCAAGTAGCTTTTTGCGAACGAACGAGCGGAAGCCGGATACTGCACCCATGACCGAGCACACGCCCGCGGTCGGCACGGACGCCGTCGACGCGATCACCGCCCAGTGGTACGCCGTGCGACCGGACCTCGACACGGAGCCCATGGCCGTCTTCGGCCGGATCTACCGGATCGCCAAGACCATGGGCGACGCGATGGAGCGGACCTACAACCGGTACGGGATCTCGCGCGGCGAGTTCGACGTCGTCGCCACGCTGCGCCGTTCCGGAGCCCCGTACACCCTCTCGCCGCGCGAGCTGTCCGCCACCCTGATGCTCACCACGGGAGGCATGACGGGACGGCTGGACAAACTGGAGAAGGCCGGGCTGCTGTGCCGCGCGCCCGATCCGCACGACCGGCGGGGGCTCAAGGTGACGATCACCGAGCGGGGCCTCGCGCTCATCGACGAGGCGGTCGCGGCGGGTCTGGAGGTCCAGGCCGCCGCCCTCACCGGGCTCGACGAGGACGAGGTCCGGGCGCTCACCGCGCTCCTGCGCAAGCTGCTGGCGGGAGTGCATTAGGGGGATCCGGCGTGCGGGGGCCCCGGGAGCCAGGGGAGCCACCGGATCCCGGGCATGACGAAGCGCCGGGGGTCCGTACGGACCCCCGGCGTCCCGGCGTTCGAGCGGAGCGGACCCCTCAGGAGGGGTCAGCTCGCGGTGTCAGCGCGCGGGGTCAGCTTTCCGTCTGCTGCTTGCGCGACTTGTCGGTGACGATCACCAGACCGGCGATGAGCAGGAACAGCACGATCGGCAGCGCCACGTACAGGCCGAGCGTCTGGGCAATGCTCAGGCCCGGACCCGGGTCGTCACCGTCGTCGCGGGTGAGCGCGAGGGCGGGAGACGTCATCAGCAGCATCATCAGCGTCGTTCCGGCCGTGACGGCGCCGGCGCGCAGAGCGTTCTTCTTGTCCACGGTGCAAACGTAGCGAACACCTAAACGACCCGCGCGCCCGGGGGTGCCGTACGGGTTCCCGCCCCGTCCCGCACCGCGCTCAGCAGGGCGTTCGCGCGCGGCGAGGCGGTGAGCGCCTCCAAGGTCAGCGGCCGGCCCTCCGCGTCGGCGAGCGGAAGCCGCCAATTGGGGTACTGGTCCCAGGTGCCGGGCAGGTTCTGCGGCCGCCGGTCGCCCACCGCGTCGGGCAGCCAGACCCCGACCAGCCGGGCCGGAGTGCGCAGCAGGAACCCGTACAGGGCGCGTACGGCGGCCTCCTCGCCCTTGGGGTCCAGGCCGAGGTCCTCCAGGACGTCCAGCCAGCGCGCGGTGTCGGCGGCGTCCTCGGCGCGCTCCCGCTCCAGCGGGCGGGTCAGCAGGCCGAGCCGGTCCCGCAGTTCCACGTGGGTGCCGGCCAGCTTGGCGGCCGTGGGCGGCAGGTCGTGGGTGGTGGCGGTGGCCAGGCAGTCGGCCCGCCACCGGGCCGGTTCCAGCGGCTCCCCGTCGCCGGTCCAGTCCCGCTCGAACCAGAGCACCGAGGTGCCCAGCACCCCGCGCCGGGCCAGCGCCTGACGGACCCCCGGCTGCACGGTGCCGAGGTCCTCTCCGATGACCAGGGCCCCGGCCCGGTGGGCCTCCAGGACCAGCAGGGCGAGCATCGCCTCCCCGTCGTACGCCACGTACGCGCCTTCGGCGGGCGGGGCCCCCTCGGGGATCCACCAGAGCCGGAAGAGTCCCATGACATGGTCGATCCGCAGCGCGCCCGCGTACCGGAACACCCCGCGCAGCAGGGCCCGGAAGGGCTCGTAGCCGGTGGCGGCCAGCCGGTCGGGGCGCCAGGGCGGCAGACCCCAGTCCTGGCCGCGCGCGTTGAAGGCGTCGGGCGGGGCTCCCACGGAGACGCCCTTGGCGTAGTGGGGCGCACCCGAGGCGTCCGCCCCCTCCGGGTGCACCCCGACGGCCAGGTCGTGCACGATGCCGACCGCCATCCCGGCGTCCTTGGCGGCCCGCTGCGCCGCGGTGAGCTGGGTGTCCGTCAGCCAGACCAGCCAGCGGTGGAAGTCGGTGGCGGACGCGTGGTCCTCCCCGGCGTGCGCGGCGCACCAGGCTGCGTGCCGGTCCAGCTCCCGGCCCTGCTCGGCGCGGAAGTTCCCGTAGGCGGCCTCCCGTTCGGGTGAGCGCGGGACGGCGTAGAGGAGTTCCAGGGCGGACCGCTTGAGGGCCCAGACGGCGTCCCGGTCGATCAGCGCCCCCTTCTCCAGCACCTCGCGCCGCAACTGGCCGCCCCGCTCGGCCAGCGCTTCGAGGGCGGCCCGGTCCGGGCAGTGCGCGTACTCGGGGACGTCCTCGACCCGCAGGTGCACCGGGTCGGGGAAGCGGCGCGAGGACGGCCGGTACGGGGAGGGGTCGGTCGGGGTTCCAGTCACCGCCGCGTGCAGCGGGTTGACCTGGATGAAGCCGGCCCCGTGGACCCGGCCGGCCCAGCGCGCCAGCTCCGCGAGGTCACCGAGGTCCCCCATGCCCCAAGAGCGCTCGGAGAGCAGCGAGTACAGCTGGACGAGGAGTCCGTGGGCGCGCTCCGGCGCCGCCGGGGCCCGGTCGGGGGCCACGATCAGCGTGGCGGTCGCGGAGCGGCCGTCGGGGGTCTCGGCGTGCACCCGGTGCACGCCGAGCGGCGGTTCCCCCACCCCCTCCGGCCAGACCTCCGCGACCTCTTCCGCCGCCCCGTCCCCTGCGGCCTCCGGCATCTGCGCGGCCCCCGCGGGTCCGCCCCGCTCCGGCTCCAGCCGGAGCAGGGTGCCGGGCGGCAGGGCGCCCAGTTCCACGGGCGGCTTGGAGCCGGCCCACCACACCAGCACCTGCGGCAACAGCCGGCAGGCCGCTTCGTGTTCGGCCTCGGCCAGGTGCGCCCGCAGCTCTTCGGCGGTGTCCGCGTCCGCCCCCAGTTGCCGCGCCACGGCGGCCACGGTGGACTCCGGGACGCGGACGGTGACGTCCTCGGCCGGCTGGTAGGTGGTGGCGACGCCGTACAGGGCCGCGAGCCGGGCGAGGTCGTCCATCAGGATCCTTCTCTAGTCACCCGCGGCGGCGGCCGCAGCGGAGGTGGTCGGTTCGCTGGTCAGCGGGGCCTCGTCGGTGAGCGGGGGCTCGCTGGTCAGCGGCGCGTGTGCGGAGTCGGCGAGCGGGGGTTCACTCGTCAGGGGCCCTTCGGCGGGGCCGCCCTGCGCGGGCAGGTGGGCGAGCGGCGGGCGGGGTATGCAGGCGTCGGCGGTGTTCACGGGCGGGCACTCCTTTGTGCGTGAGGATCGGTCAGAACCATGGAACACCGCTCGAGGACATGGCAGCCATACCCAATCGGGTGCATCGCATTCCCGGCACATCCCGGTCAGATCACCCTCGGACGTTGACACTCCGGCCGTACGGATGGTGGGCTCGGCCTCGTTCGTACGAGCGGGGACGACTCGGGACGGGGAGGCTCCGTGCAGCTCAGGGGCAGCAAGCGGGCCACGGCAGCGGCCGTCGCCGTCATCGGGACGCTGCTGGGCGGTTCGGTGGCCGTGGGTCCGCCCGGCGCCTTCGCGGCGCCCGCGTCCCCCTCGGCGCCCGCTCCCGGGCTCGGCCCCGCCCTCGACCCGGCGCCCCCGCCCTCCCCCGTACCCGCGGCCCCGCCCGCCGCGGGGGCCGCGCCGGCGGCCGGTCCGGGCGCGGAGCCGGCCCGGACCGCCGGCGCGGAGCCCGCCGTATGGCCGCGACCGCAGTCGATGGCCGCCGACCCGGCGCGCGACGTGGTGTTGGGCGCGGAGGGCGTGCTGGTCCTGCCGGCCGACGCGGACCCGTACGCCGCCCAAGTGGTCCGCGAGGTGCTGCGCGGGGCCGGCGTGCGGACCCTGCACGAGCGGGCCGACGGGCAGCCGATGCCCGGGGGGATCCCCGTCGTACTCGTCCAAGGTCCCGACGCGGAGGCGGCGTTGCGCGAGCTGGGCGCGACCGGGGCCGAGGACCTGCCGGCCGGCGGGTACCGGCTGGCGGTGGGCCGGGCCGGGGGCCGCGACACGGTCGCCCTGGCCGGGGTGGGCGAGGACGGGCTGTTCCACGCCGCGCAGACGCTGCGTCAGCTGATCGTCCCCGGCTCCGGAAAGGTTCCCGGGGTTCGGGTGCGGGACTGGCCGTCCGCATCCGTACGCGGCATCACCGAGGGTTTCTACGGGACTCCGTGGACGGCGGAGCAGCGGCTCGCCCAGGTCGACTTCATGGGGCGCACCAAGCAGAACCGGCTCCTGCTGGCCGCGGGCGACGACCCGTACCGGACCACGGAGTGGCGCCGGGACTACCCGGCCGAACAGGCCGCGGAACTGCGGACGCTGGCCGAGCGGGCCCGTGCCAACAAGGTCGTGCTGGCCTGGGCGGTGGCGCCGGGACAGTCGATGTGTCTCTCCCGGTCGGCCGACCGGGCTGCGCTCGCGCGGAAGCTGGACGCCATGTGGGACCTCGGGTTCAGGGCGTTCCAAGTGCAGTTCCAGGACGTCAGCTACACGGAGTGGAGCTGCCGGGCCGACCGGGAGCACTACGGGAAGGGTCCGGCCGCCGCGGCGAAGGCGCACGCCGAGGTCGCGGGCGAGCTGGCCGCGCACCTGGCCGGGCGGTATCCCGGGGCGCCCGCGCTGTCGCTGCTGCCGACGGAGTACTACCAGGAGGGCGCGACGGCCTACCGGACCGCGCTGGCGGGGGCACTGGACGGCCGGGTCGAGGTCGCGTGGACGGGCGTCGGCGTCCTGCCGCGCACGATCACCGGGCGCGAGACGGCCGGGGCGCGCTCCGTGCTGGGGCACCCGCTGGTCACCATGGACAACTACCCGGTCAACGACTCGGATCCGGGCCGGATCTTCCTCGGCCCGTACGCGGGACGGGACCCGGCGGTGGCGGGCGGGTCGGCCGGCGTCCTGGCCAACGCGATGTCGCAGGGCACGCTGTCGCGCATCCCGCTGTTCACGGTGGCGGACTTCACGTGGAACCCGCGCGGCTACCGGGCCGCCGACTCGTGGGCGGCGGCCGTCGCCGAGCTCGCGGGACCGGACCCGAAGGCCCGCGAGGCCTTGGCCGCGCTGGCCGGGAACAACGCCTCCTCCGGCCTCGGGCAGCCGGAGTCGGCGTACCTGGCCCCGCTGGTCGAGGAGTTCTGGCGGGCGCGGGCGGCCGGCGACCCGGCCGCGGGCGACCGGCTGCGGGCCGCGTTCCGGGTGCTGCGCGAGGCCCCCGGGCGGCTGCCGGGCCTCGCCGGGGAGGCGGGACCCTGGCTGTCGCGGCTCGCGCGCTACGGAACCGCCGGCGAACTGGCCCTCGACGTGCTCCAGGCGCAGGCGCGCGGGGACGGGGCGGCGGCCTGGCAGTCCTCGCGGGCCCTGTCCGCCGCGCGCGAGGCGCTGGCGCCCGAGGCGGACGCCCACCGGGTGGACACGGCGGTGCTGGACCCGTTCTTCGTCCGGGCGGCGGCCGAGGCCGACGCCTGGACCGGGGCGGCCCGGGAGCCGGCGGGCACGGTCTCCCGGGCGGCGGACTCCTGGACGGTCCAGCTGCCGGCGGTCCGCCCGGTGTCGACGGTGACCGTCATGACCGATCCGCTGCCGCCCGGGAGCCGGGGCGCGGCGGTCGAGGCGCACGTACCGGGCGAGGGCTGGCGCAGGGTCGCGGAGGCCGCGGCGTCGGGCTGGACCCAGGCGGACCTCGGCGGCCTGCGGGCCGACGCGGTCCGGCTCACCTGGTCGGGCCGGGCTCCGGCCGTCCACGGCGTGGTCCCGTGGACGGCGGACGGCCCCGAGGCCCGCTTCGAGCTGGCGGACTCCGTCGACGTGGAGATCGGCGGGGCCGCGCAGCAGGTCCCGGCGGAGCTGTCGGCGCTGCGGCCCGGCGAGGTCCGCGGGCCCCTGTCGGCGGCCGCGCCGCCGGGCGTCGAGGTCCGCGTCCCCGCGAGTGCGGTGGCTCCGCGGGGGACGAAGGTCACCGTCCCCGTGGAGGTCGCGGTGGCGGCCGGCACGGCGCCGGGCACCTACGAGGTCCCGGTGGCCTTCGGCGCGCAGACCCGCACGCTGAAGGTCCGCGCCTTCCCGCGCACGGGGGGCCCGAACCTGCTGCGCGGCGCCCGCGCCACCTCGTCCGCGAACGAGACCCCGCAGTTCCCGGCCTCGGGCGCGCTGGACGACTCGCCGTCCACCCGCTGGTCGTCCCCGGCGGCCGACGGGGCCTGGTGGCAGGCCGAGCTCCCGGCCCCGGCCCGCGTCGGTCTGCTGCGGCTGCACTGGCAGGAGGCGTACCCGTCCCTGTTCCGGGTGGAGACCTCCCCGGACGGAACCACCTGGCAGGAGTCGACGACGGTCTCCTCCACCGGCGGCGTCGACACGGTCCACCTCCCGGCCGCGGCGCCGGACACCAGGTTCGTCCGCGTCACCTGTGTGTCCCGCGCCACCCGCTTCGGCTGCAGCCTGCTCTCCGCCGAGGCCTTCGCCGTGTCCCCTTGACGTGCGCCCCACCCGCCGGGCGGTTACGAGGCCACCGAGACTCCGATGCGCTCCAGGGCGTCCTCCGCCCCGAACGGCTCCAGGTAGGGCATCCACCGCGGATCCCGGTGCCCCGTCCCGATGATCCGCCACGCCAGCCCCGACGGCGGGGCCGGCTGGTGCCGCAGCCGCCAGCCGAGGTCCACCAAGTGCCGGTCGGCCTTGACGTGGTTGCAGCGGCGGCAGGCGGCGACGACGTTGTCCCACGCGTGCTGGCCGCCGCGGCTGCGCGGGACGACGTGGTCGACGCTCGTCGCGACGGCCCCGCAGTACATGCAGCGACCGCCGTCCCGCGCGAACAGCGCGCGCCGGGTGAGTGGAACGGGCCCCCGGTAGGGGACCCGCACGAAGCGCTTGAGCCGGACCACGCTGGGAGCGGGGACGGCCCTTGTCGCGCTGTGCAGGAAGGCGCCGGATTCTTCCAGGGAGACCGCTTTGTTCTCCAGGACGAGGACGAGCGCGCGGCGGAGCGGTACGACGCCGAGGGGCTCGTACGACGCGTTGAGGACCAGGACGTGCGGCACGGACTGCCTCCTTGTACGTCGGCGGCGCGTGGCTCGCGCCGGGACGATCTGCTTTCCAGTCTCCCCTTACGGCTGGTCGAAGCGCCACCACGCGCCCGTAACGGGTCCGAGGTGTTTTCGACCACACCCGCTTCCTCCCCGCGTGAGTCTGGTCTCTCCCTCGAACAGGGCAACAAGCTCGGTCGAGTGCCCCGTTAGTGTGGTTGGTCTGCCCCCACACCCCTTCCGGGGGCAGGACGCCACATCTGGAGGTTCCCGCCGTGCCCAGGCCTGTTGCCCTGCTCCCCCTCGCAGCCGACGACCCGGACGCGTCCCAGACGATCAGAGACACCCACGAGAGCGTCACCAACGCCGCCAGTTTCATCGAGGAGAACTGGGCCGGATGGTTGTACCTGGGCCTGCGGATCCTCCTCATCGTGGTCATCGCCTTCGCCCTGCGTTCGGTGGTCCGGAAGTCGCTGACCAAGCTGATCACCCGGATGAACCGCGGCGCGGAGGCCGTCGAGGGCACCGCCCTGGGCGGGCTGCTGGTCAATGCGGAGCGGCGTCGTCAGCGGTCGGAGGCGATCGGGTCCGTCCTGCGCTCGGTGGCCTCGTTCCTGATCCTCGGGACGGCCGGCCTGATGGTGCTCGGCGCGCTCGACATCAACCTGGGCCCGCTGCTCGCCAGTGCCGGTGTGGCAGGTGTCGCGATCGGTTTCGGTGCCCGGAACCTGGTCACGGACTTCCTCTCCGGTGTGTTCATGATCCTCGAGGACCAGTACGGCGTCGGCGACAAGATCGACGCCGGGGTGGCCTCGGGTGAGGTCGTCGAGGTGGGCCTGCGCGTCACCAAGCTGCGCGGCGACAACGGCGAGATCTGGTACGTCCGCAACGGCGAGATCAAGCGGATCGGCAACCTGAGCCAGGGCTGGGCCACGGCCGGGGTGGCCGTCCAGGTCAAGCCCACCGAGAGCCTCGCGCACATGCGCGAGGTGATCCAGGGCATCGCGGAGTCCATGGCCAAGGAGTCCCCGTGGGACGAGCGGCTGTGGGGTCCGGTGGAGGTGCTGGGCCTGGACGAGGTGCTGCTCGCCTCGATGACGGTGAAGGTCTCGGCGAAGACGATGCCGGGCCAGCAGTTCGCCGTGGAGCGGGAGCTGCGCTGGCGGATCAAGGACGCCTTCGACACCGCGGGCATCGGGATCGTCGGCGGCCTGGCGGCTGCCGCCGAGGACGAGGCCCCGGCGGACCCTGCCGCGGCCGTGGCCGCGCCGTCGGCGCTGGCCAATCCGGCCTCGCCGCAGTCCATGGCGACCGCGCCGATCCCGCCGCCGGCCGTCGGCGGAGCGGGCCCCCGGATCACCAAGTAGCGCCGGCCTTCCCTCCTCCCTCCCCCTCCCTCCCCCGCCGTGTCCGCCGCCCCCGCAGTTCTCACCCGCTGGGGCGGCGGCCTGTCCCACGCGGGGAGCCGTGTCCGGCCGGACACGGCCGTGACGGCATCGTGAGCGTGTCCGGGGTCGTGGAGCGACCGGAGTACGGAACGGTCGATGCCATTGACAGGGCTCCCGCACCAATAGGAAACTTACCTAACAGTTCACCTCGGTGAGGGAGAAAACACCCCATGCCCGCCGCCACCCCCGGTACGCCCAGCCTGTTGCGCGCCCTGAACGACCGGGCCGCCCTGGAGCTCCTGCTGACGCACGGTCCGCTGTCGCGGACCCGGATCGGGCACCTCACCGGCCTCTCCAAGCCCACCGCTTCCCAGCTGCTGGCCCGGCTGGAGGCCGCCGGGCTGGTCGTCGCCACCGGAACCGACGCCGGCCGCCCCGGCCCCAACGCCCAGCTCTACGCGGTCAACGCGCGGGCCGCCCACGTCGCCGGCCTGGACGTCACCCCCGGCCGGATCCTCGCCTCCGTCGCCGACCTCACCGGCGAGGTGATCGGCAGCCACGAACTCCCCTACGCCGAGGGCACCGGACCGGTCACGCAGGTCACCCGCGCCCTGGACGAGGCCGTCAAGGACTCCGGGCTGTACCTCGCCGACATCCACCGGGTGGTCATCGCGACCCCCGGCTCCTTCGACCCCCGCACCGGAGTACTGCGCTACGCCGACCACCTCGCGGGCTGGCAGTCCCCCACGCTCCTCGACGAGCTGGCGGCCGCCCTGCCCATGCCGGTCGAGTACGAGAACGACGTGAACCTCGCCGCCGTCGCCGAGCAGCGCCTGGGCGCCGCCCGCGGCCACGAGGACTTCGTACTGCTGTGGAACGAGGAGGGCCTCGGCGCCGCCCTCGTCCTCGGCGGCCGGCTGCACCGCGGCTGGACCGGCGGCGCCGGCGAGGTCGGCTTCATGCCGGTCCCGGGGCACCCCCTGGTCCGCCAGGTCACCCGCGTCAACTCCGGCGGCTACCAGGAGCTGGCCGGCGTACAGGTGCTGCCGGCCATGGCGGCGCGCCTCGGCATCGAGGCGCCGCCGGCGGCCGCGTCCGGGTCCGTCCACGGGGCGGTGTACGGGGCCGAGGCCGGGGCGATGGTGGAGACGGCCGCCGCGCTGCTGGCCCAGGCGGCCGCCGCCCCCGAGGGGGGCAACCTGCTGCTCCTGCGCGAGTACGCCACCGCGCTCGCCACCGGCCTCGCCTCGCTGGTCGCCGTACTGGACCCGGAGGTCGTCGTCCTCTCCGGGGCCCTTACCATCGCGGGCGGGGAACCGCTGCGCGAGCTCATCGAGGCCGAGCTCGCCGACCTCGCCCCCTCCCGGCCCCTGCTGGTGTCCGGCGAGGTACGGGAACGGCCCGTGCTGCGCGGGGCGCTGGAGAGTGCCCTCGCCGCCACCCGCGACGAGGTCTTCGACACGTCGCGCCGCTGAACCACACCGAACCGCACCACCCGTACCTCCGCAGGCCCCGCAGGACCGTTCGTTCTCCCGCACCACCCCTCCAGGTAGTCCCCCCGCGCAGAGAGTGACTCCGTCATGCCCAGATTCCGCCGCCTGACCGCCGCCGCCACCGCCGTGGCCGCGATATCCGCACTCGCCACCGCGTGTGCGGGCTCCACGTCCGACACGGCCTCCAACGACCCGGACAAGGACGTCACCCTCAACTTCTGGCACGGCTGGTCGGCCCCCAGTGAGGTCAAGGCCATCGAGGACAGCATCGCCCGGTTCCAGAAGACGCACCCGCACATCAAGGTGAACCTCACGGGCGACATGACGGACGCCAAGGTCAACCAGGCGCTGCGCGCGGGCGGTGCCAAGGCCCCCGACCTGGTCGCCTCCTTCACCACCGACA
>NZ_JBEXOV010000165.1:0-10050 GCF_040611715.1 Streptomyces sp. NPDC006544
GTCGTCTTCTGGTTGCCGTAGATCTGCTGGGCACCGTTCCCGTTGACGGTGTTGACCCCGTTGTCGTTGCCGATGGCCATGGCCGGGGCCGCGACAGCAGTGCCCGCGCCGATGGCGGCGGCGGTGACCGCGGCAGCAGTCATGATCTTCTTGAGCATCTTGATCCTTTTGTCGCACGAGTGCCCGCTAGTGGAGCGCCCTGATCAACTGCCCGCACGGAGGGTTGGTTCCGCTGCTTCACTCAAACGGCCTGCGGGCGGCCAGGTTTCACCGGGTCGGGTGGACCGGCCCCGGACACGTGCGCGAAGCCCGTACGCAGCCCGCAACGGGGGTGCGCGGCTCCCGGTCCGGTTGCGGTCCGTAGAAGGTGTTCGCACGGTGGGTGAGGAGGCGGCTCGCTCGGGTCCCCTTCCGCACGACCATCGAAGGAAGTTCCATGCACCGCACCAAGGCGTCCCGCATCCGCGTCCTCGTCCCGTCGGCCCTCGCAGTCGTCATACTCACCGGCGCGGCCGCCCCCGCGGGCGCCGCCGAAGGTGCCGGGGCCGGCGCCGTCGAGAAGCGGGTGGCGGCGGCACAGGAGCAGATCGACGAGAGGGTGGCCGCCGCCGGCCCCGTCGACGACCTCCTCGCGCAGATCGGCAAGATCCTCGCGGATCTGACCAAGAGCCTGGGCACCCTGCTCCCGGGGATCAAGATCCCCGAGATCAAGCTGCCGTCGCTGCCGGACCTGCCGGCGATTCCGGCGATTCCGGCGATCCCGGAGATCCCCGGCCTCCCGCTCCCGGAGATTCCGGAGATCCCCGACGTCCCGATCCCCGACATCCCGGCCCTCCCCGTCTCCGACCCCGTCGGAGCGGTTCCCGGGGTACCCGCCGTCCCGGCGGGGCCCGCCCTGCCGGCGGTACCCGCGGTGCCCGTCGTCCCGGCGGCGCCCGTCAAGACGCCCGCGGGCCTGGTGCCCCAGCTCCCGGCGGTCCCGTCGGTGCCGGACCTCCTTCCGTAGCGGAGCCGGACCGGACCCCCACCAGGGCCCGGAACCGTCCAGCCGGTTACGACTATTGGGCTGAACAGGTCTGATCGCGCGCGGAACCGTGTCGTCCGGGCAGGCGGACCGTTTCGCTCGATGTGAGCCCCGGCGTCGGGGCAGAACATCGAAGAGAAGGTGCACTTCCCATGAACACTGCCAAGAAGGCCGCCCTGGTCCTGGCCACCGCTGGTCTCGCTGCGGCCGGTGCCGCCGGCTCCGCCATGGCCGACGCGTCGGCCGAGGGCGCGGCCGTGGGTTCCCCCGGTGTCCTCTCGGGCAACCTGGCCCAGGTCCCGGTCCACGTCCCGATCAACGTCTGCGGCAACTCCGTGAACGTGATCGGCGCGCTGAACCCGGCGTTCGGCAACACCTGCGTCAACGACTGACGTCCGACGCACCACACGACTGTGGGCGCCCCCGGCCAGGCCGGGGGCGCCCACAGTCGTCGCGCCGGGAAGACGGACGGAACGTCAGTGGTGGCCGCCGCCGTTGAGCTTCACGCCGCCGAGCAGCGGGGACGCCTGCGTGGCCCCGTTCGCGAGGTGCAGCACCTCGCCCGGCGCGTTGTTGCGGACCTCGTTGACCTTCTGCACGGTGGTCAGGACCTTCTCCACGCTCTCGCCCTGCTCCGCCATCCCGTTGGCCACGGTGTTGGGGAGCGCCTCCGAGACGGGGTTGACCGCGCCCAGGACCTCCGTGAGTCCGCTCGTCGCGCTCATGGGGACGGCCGACGCCTCCGTGGCGAAGGCGGGGGAAGCGGCGCCGAGGGCGGCGACGGAACCGACGACCACGGCGGCGACCTTCGAGAGCTTCATTATCGAAATCCTTTTCCCGTGGCGACCCTCGCCACTATCGCCCTGGCTAACGATTCCCCGACGTTACGGAAACGCGGAACCGAACACGGCGACGGCCGGAGAATCCGACAAGGGGACTCTCCGGCCGATACTTCTTCTGATTACCGGTATTGCCGTCAGGCGATACGGGACCTCCGGTACAGAATGGCGCCGCCCAGGACCAGCGCCGCGGCGAGGGCCGCCGCGGCACCGGGCTGCCCGGCGCCGGTCGCGGCGAGCTCCCCGACGGGGGCCTGTGCGGGCGCGGCGACCGGAGCCGCCGGCGACGCGGCGGGGACGGCCACGGGCGCGGACGGCGCGGGGACCGGCGCGGGCGGGGGTGCGGGAACCGGGGGCAGGTGGACGGGGAGGTCGCCGGCCGGGGGAGCCGGGGGCTGGTCGGCCGGCCGTACGTCCTGCGGTACCGAGGGCGCCGGGTGCTCCGTGAACTGGCTGCCGCGCGGAGGCATCGGCGCGGGAGCCTCCTGCGCGACGGGGACCGGGGCGGGGAGCGTGTGCGCCTCCTCCACGGGGGCGGGTACCGGAAGGGGTCGGGGTGCCTCCGGGGCCGGGTGCTCCGCCTCGGGCTCCGGCCGGGGCATCGGCTTCGGTGCGGGGGGTGCGTGGTGCGGGGCGGGCGGCCTAGGCTGCTCGGCGTGCGGCTTCGGCGGGTGCTGCGGCCTCGGCTCGGGCCTCTCGGGAGCCGGGTGGTCGTCGCACCCCTCCTCGCCGGAGTTCCCGTAGCCGTCCTGGTGCGGGGCGCCGCCCTGGTGGGGGACCCGCGGGGCTTCCCCGTAACCGCCTTGCTCGTGCCGCTCCTCGTGGCGGGCCCCGTGCCGCTCCTCGTGCCGCGCCTGGCGCTCGTCGAGGTACTGCGCGAAGGCATCCGCCTGCTCGGGGCTGAGGTAGCGGTCGTAGGCGTGGTCGTGCCGGGCGCCGGACCCGGTCGTGGTGGCGCAGTGGTTGCCCATCGCGGGGTTGAGGCCCGCTCCGGCGTCCACGGTGTTGCCGCACACGTTGGGGGCGAAGGTGACCGGTACCGAGACGCTGTTGCCGGCCAGCACGCCCGGGGAATGCGAGGCCTCGGCCATGGCTCCGGGGAGCGCGTAGGCCGCGCCGGTCGCGATCGACAGCAGGCTCGACGCGGCGGCCGCGGTGAGTACCCCCTTGCCCAGTACCTGTCGGCTCAGTACCTGTCGCATGGGTCCTTCCCTGTCTACCGGCGCGGTGGCCGGTGCTGAATCGGAGGTGGCCCCGGAGTGCACCGCCGTGCACTCCGAGGCCACCCCGAGGAGGTCTGCCCTTGCGGGCGCAGGCGCTGTGTCAGGCGTTGACGCAGGTGTTGCCGAACGCGGGGTTCAGCAGCGCGATCACGTTGACGGTGTTGCCGCAGAGGTTGACGGGGACGTGGACCGGGACCTGGACCAGGTTGCCCGACAGGACACCCGGGGAGCCGATGGCCTTGCCGTCGGCCACGGAGTCGGCCATGGCGGGGGAGGCGGCACCGGCGGCCATCAGGATGCCGGCGGCCAGCACCACTGCCTTCTTGTACATCATTTGTTTTAGATTCCTTCCCGCAGAGGCGTATCCACTGCAGAAACAACAACGAGTGCGTGAGGAAAAAGCAACCGGGGATTTTCGCGAGCGGTCCGCCATTTCACTCAGATGCTCGCGCGTCCCGAATTCTGCCGCATTTCTCCGGCCCGCCCTGCCTGCTATTCGAATCCCGACATGCGGCGAGGCCGCCGCGACCCGAAGGTGCGGCGGCCTCGCGGGCGCGGTGCGCGGGGTGCTGTCAGCTGCCCGCGGAGGCGTTGCCGGACAGGACCGGGATGTTGCTGAGGATGTGCGAGAGGGCCTCGTCGCCCTTGGCCTGCGTGGAGTTCTCGGTGCACTGCTGGTTCTGCGGGCTGGACAGGACGGGGATGTCCTGGACGCCGACGTTGACCAGAGCCAGGACGGACTGGACGTTGGCCTTGGCGGGCAGGGCGATGCAGGGCTTGTTGAAGGAGCCCTGGATGAGCGCCATCTGCGGGCTCATGTTGCCGTAGGTGGCCTGGTTGCCGTAGATCTGCGAGGCCCCGTTGCCGTTCACGGTGTTGATGCCGTTGTCGTTGCCGATGGCCATGGCCTGCGGGGCCATGGCGGCACCCAGACCGACGAACGAGGCGGCAACCGCTGCTCCGGCCGCAAACTTCTTGATCATGATGGTCCCTTTTTTGCAGGATTGCCCGGTACTCAAGCACCCGGATCAACGGCCCGGCCGTGGTCCGGGTTGCGCCTCTTCACTCGGATGCCGAAGTTTCGGGCTGCTCGGTTGACGTCAGACGTTGACGCGGGAGCCGCCGGACGCGGGGTTCGGCGGGGCGATCGCGTCGACGGCGCGGCCGCCGACGTACACCGGGACTCCGGCGGGGCCCTGGAGCAGGTTGCCGCTCAGGACGCCGGGGGACCCACCCGCGAGGCGCATCTCCGCTTTCCCTTTCGGTTCGAACAATCTCGCACGCCATAACGACCCTCCCGAGCCGAGGGTGCGTGCTATCGCCCAAAAGGCCGTATGAGCGAGTCCGGCGTGATTTCCCGCCTGAGTTCTGACAAAGTTCACTTTTGTTTTGTCCCCTTGATCGAAAAATGGAGACGGGGTCATGGGTTCCTCCCGCAGAATCCTCGGCACGCTCGGTCTGCTGTCCTGCCTCGTCCTTTCGGCGAACGTGCCCGCGGCGGGTGCCGCGGCCCCGCCGGGGAAACGGACCCCCCTGATCGGAGAAGCGTCCCGGGTTCCCTTCACCCAGCGCTACCAGGCCGCGCTGCACGGCGGTCTGGTCCGTGCCTCCAACTCCTCCATCGGCTGCCGCAAGGAGGAGACCCCGCAGGCCGAGCCGTGCGCCGCGGTCAACAAGGGGGCGGCCGGGACCAACGGCGACTTCGAGATGTTCTACGACGAGGTCGACAAGGACCCGGACACCTACAACTCCACCCGGGCCGAGCTCAAGGTCCCGCCGGGCGCGAAGGTCTCGTACGCCCGTCTCTACTGGGGCGGGAACCTGCGCGTCGGCGAGCAGAAGCCCCCGGAGGACAACGGCCGGGTGCTGGTCGCCGAGCCGGGCGGCGCGTACAAGGAAGTGCTGGCCGACACGGTGATCGGACACCGCAGCGACGACCGCGGCGATGCCTATCAGGCCTCCGCCGACGTCACTCCGCTGGTCCGCAAGGGCGGCACCGGGATGTGGACGGTGGCCCAGCTGAACATCGCCATGGGCCACTCGGACATGGGCGCCTGGGGCGGCTGGACGCTGGTGGTGGCCTACGAGCACCCGCAGGAGCCGGTACGGAAGGTCTCGATCTGGGACGGCTTCGAGTCGCTGGCCGCAGGGGCCGGCGAGGCGGCGGGTGAGACGGTCGAGATGGCCGGCCTGGACGCCGCGCCCGGGGCTTCGGGACGGGCCGGGGTGGTCGCCTACGACGGCGACCGCGGCTCGCTCGGGGACTCACTCACGGTGACCGCCGACAGTGGACGCCGGATCGACCTGAGTGATGCAGAAAATCCTTTTAATGATGTTATGAATTCCACGATCACGGAATTCGGGCATCACTCGTTCGTGCGACAGCCCGAACATATGAATAACCTCGGATATGACGCGGACGTGTTCGATCTGAGCCCCGCCCTGTCCGGTGGCGCCCGAAGCCTCACCTTCGGATTCACGGGTGAAAGTCAGGGTCAATTCCTCGGTGTGCTCTTCGTTCAGACAGACGCGCGCCGCTGAACGCAGGAGACCACTCCACGTGCCAACGCAGCCTTCACCACCGCCCTCCTCCCCGTCCTCCACCTCCTCTCCGCCGACACCTTCCGCATCCGCCGCCCCCGCCGCCCCCTCACCGGGGAGACCCCCGTCGGTCCTGCACCTCGTCCAGCCCGTCGATGGCGGCGTTGCCCGCGTCGTCGTCGACCTCGTCCGCGCCCAGTCCGCCGCCGGACTGCGGACCGTGGTCGGCTGCCCGCGCGGCGGGCAGCTCGCCGAAGCCGCACGCGACGCCGGGGCCGAGGTGTTCACCTGGCGCGCGGGGCGGGCCCTCGGACCGGGCCTGGCCGCCGAAGTGCTCGGCGCCCGCCGCCTGATCGGGCGTGTCGTGCCCGACGTCCTGCACGCCCACAGCGCCAAGGCCGGGCTCGCCGGACGGCTCGCCGTGCGCGGCACCGTCCCGACCGTCTTCCAGCCGCACGCGTGGTCCTTCGACGCGGTCGGCGGGGCCACCGCCGCGCTCGCGCTGCGCTGGGAGCGCCTGGGGGCCCGTTGGGCCGACCGGGTGCTCTGCGTCAGCGAGGCCGAACGCCGCACGGGCGAGTCCGAGGGGATCGCGGCCCGCTGGTCGGTGATCCGCAACGGCGTCGACCTCGGTCACTTCCGCCCCGGCGATCCGGACCCCGCCCGGGACAAGGCGCTGGCGCGCGCCGAACTGCCCCTGCCCGCCGTCCTGCGGGGCGACGGGCCGCTCGCCGTCTGCGTCGGCCGGCTCTGCCTGCAGAAGGGGCAGGACATCCTGCTGCGGGCCTGGCCGGAGCTGCTCGGCGCCGTCCCAGGAGCCCGCCTCGCACTCGTCGGCGACGGCCCCGACACGGAACGGCTGCGCCGCACGGCCCTGCCCGGAGTGCACTTCGCGGGTGCCGTCCGCGACATCCGGCCGTGGCTTCGGGCCGCCGATCTCGTTGTACTGCCGTCGCGCTGGGAAGGCATGGCGCTCGCCCCGCTCGAAGCCATGGCCTGCGGCCGCCCGGTCCTGGTCTCCGACGTCAGCGGTGCCAGGGAGAGCCTGCCGCCCGGCCACGCACGGCTGTGCCTGGTGGAGCCGGAGGACCCGACGGCGCTGGCCAAGGCCCTGGGAGGGCTGCTCGCCGAGCCCCGGCTGCTCGCCGAACTCGGGGAGCAGGCCGAGCGGCACGCGCGAACGGACTTCGACGTGCGGCGGACCACGGACGCGGTCACCGGTCTGTATCACGAACTGCTGGGCAGGCCCCGGCCCTTGAACCAGGAGCGCATCAGCCGATGACGATGGACAGCGCACCCCCCCGGCACACCGGGCAGGGTGCCACGGGGCCTGCCGGAGGCAGCACCGGTGCCGGCATGACCAGCACCACCACGACCGGCAACGCCGGCATCAACACCACGATCAGCACCGGCCTCACGGCGGCCGTCAACGCCGTCACCCCCGGCGCCACCGCCGTCCGCCGGTCCGTGACCGCCATCCACCCGCCGCGCGGGCCCAAGGCCGACCAGGCCCGGACGGCCCTCCGGCCGCAGCGGGTCCGCCGCCGGGACGGGATCCTCCCGCTGCTGAACGCCGACGCGCTCGCCGTCGTGGCGACCGCCGCCGCCCTGCCAGGACTGGAGCCGGCGCGCGGAGCGGCCGCGCCCCTCGCCCTCCTGCTGGCCGCGCTGCACGCGCAGGCCGGGCTGTACCGGCCGCGGCTCGCCCCCTCCGCACTCCTCGAACTGCCCGCCCTGGCCGGACGGGCGGCCGTCCTGTGGTGCGGGGCCGCCGCGGTCCTGGCCGCGGTCGCCCCCGCCGAGGCCCTGGGCTGGGGAGTCCTGCTCGGCGCCGTCTGCCTCCAGGCCGTACTGGCCTGCGCGGGGCGGGGGTTCGTCAACCAGCTGCGCCGCCGCACCCACCTCCGGCGCCCCGCCTCCGCCCTGGTCGTCGGACCCGGAGCCGGGGCGAGCGCGGTCGCCGCCGCCCTGCACGGTCGCCCCGAGTACGGGCTGCGCCCCGTGGGACTCGCCGACACGGCCGTGAGGACCGGCGCCGGCGCCGACGGGGGAGCGGGAGTGCCCGTCCTGGTCACCCACGAGGACATCCGGCGAGCCGTCATCCAGAACTCCGTCCAGGACGCCGTCTTCACCCGCCCGCCCGAGGCCGACGAGCGCACCGCCTCCCTGGTCCGCCTCTTCCACGACCACGGCTGCCGGCTCTGGCTCGCCGACCCGGCCGGGACCGCGAAGATCACCGGCATGCGCGTCGCGCAGCCCGCCGACCAGCTGTGGGGGTACGCCGTGCAGCCCCTGCTGCCGCGCCCGGCCCGGCCCGTGGAGCGCTTCGCGAAGCGGGTCATCGACTCCTCGCTCGCCGCGCTCGCGCTGCTGGCGGCCGCGCCCGTGATGGGCGCCTGCGCGCTGGCCGTACGGGTCTCCGACGGACGCGGGGTGATCTTCCGGCAGGAGCGGGTCGGCCTGTACGGGCGGCCCTTCACCCTGCTGAAGTTCCGCACCCTGCGCGCCGACGCCCACGAGTCCGCCACCCGGTGGACGGTGGCCGGCGACTGCCGGATGAGCCCGATCGGCTCCTTCCTGCGCAAGTCCTCGCTGGACGAGCTGCCGCAGCTGTGGAACGTGGTCCGCGGTGACATGAGCCTGGTCGGGCCCCGCCCCGAGCGGCCCTTCTTCGTGGCCAAGTTCAGCAGCGTCCACCCCGGTTACGAGGCCCGGCACCGAATGCCCGTCGGCATCACCGGCCTCGCCCAGATCAACGGCCTGCGGGGGGACACCTCCATCGAGGACCGGGCCCGCTTCGACAACCACTACATCGACACCTGGTCGCTGTGGCAGGACCTGTGGATCCTGGCCCGCACCGCGGCCTCCTTCTTCCGCTTCCGGCTGGGGGGCAGCTGAGCATGAGCCTTGCCGCACCGACGTCCTGGGCCCGCCCGGACACCGCCGATCTGCTGCGCCGGCACTGGCCGCTGCTGCCGCTCGCCGCGACCGTACTGGCGCTGCTCGCCCCGCTGCCGGCGGGCGACGCGACCGCCTCGGGAAAGGTCGGCCCGGCCGACGCCGCCTCCCTGCTGCTCGTGTTCGTCTGCGGGATCCAGGCCCTGCGGGGCCGCGTGCGGACCCTGAGCCCGCTCGGGGTGTTCGTCCTCGGGCTGCCCGCAGTCGGGCTCGCCGTCTCCACCGTGACCGCGGGGGACCCGTACGCCGCCCTGCCCGGCTTCGTCCGCTACCTCCAGGTGTTCGTGCTGGTCCCGGCGGCGATCGTGCTGCTGGTGCGCGACGCCGGGGAGTTCCGGCTGGCCGCCGGGTGCTTCGTGGTGCTGGCGCTGGTCCAGGGCGCGGTGGGCGTGGTGCAGTTCGCCACCCACACCGGAGCCTCCTACCAGGGCGAGGACATCCGCGCCGTGGGCACCTTCGGCCCCGGCGACGTCATGGGCATGGCCACGGTCGTCGCCTACGGACTGGTCGTCGCCACCGCCGCGGCGCTCGCACCCGGGCTGCCGGCGCGGGTCCGCCGGGTGGCCGGCGCCTCGGCGCTGCTGCTCGTGCTCCCGCTGGTGCTGTCCTTCAGCCGCGGCGCGTGGATCGCGACCCTCGCCGCGGCCGTACTGGTGATGGCGCTGGCCGGGATCCGGCGGGCCCTGAAAGTGCTGGTCGCCCTGGCCGCCGCGGGCGTCGTGCTCGTGGGCGGCCTCGGCGTCGGATCCGAGATGGTGGCGGAACGGCTCACCTCGATCACCCAGGTCTCCGACGCGCCCGACCAGTCGGTCACCGACCGCTACACGATGTGGGCCGCCGCCGAGTCGATGTGGCGCGAGCGCCCCGCGGTCGGGGTCGGCCTGAAGGGCTTCCCGGCCAACCGGGACGCGCACTCCGGGCTGGCGCTCTCCTCGGGCAGCGACACCGCGGGCGCCGGCCAGGCCTACATCCGCCAGCCGCTGCTGTCCCCCCACAACATGTACCTGCTGGTGCTGAGCGAGCAGGGGCTCATCGGGCTGCTGGCACTGGCAGGCGGCTGGCTGGCGCTGCTGGTGGCGGGCCTGCGCCGGTGCATGGCCGACGGCGCCGCGCTGCGGGACTGCGGGCTCGTCGCGACCGGGCTGTTCGTGTGGCAGCTGACCGACTTCCTCTACGCCGACATCGGCGGCCCCTCGACCGTCCTGACCGGAGTGATCATCGGCATGGCGGCCTGGTGGGCCCTGCCCTCCACGGGCGTCGCGGGCGGGACGGTCCGGACCGCACGGCCGGCCCGCACCGTCCTTCCGGGCGGTACGCCGCCGGCACGGCCGGCCGCCCCCGAGGGTGCGGCCACCCGGTGACGGACACCACGCCCTGGCGGCGGCCCGCAGCCGCCGCGCCCCCCGGCGCCCCCCCCGCCGGGCGCGCCCCCCCCCCCCCCCCCGGGCCCCCCCCCCCCCCCCCC